>NZ_SDIG01000039.1:0-42650 GCF_004122755.1 Streptomyces sp. TM32 | reverse complement strand
CCCATGCGCCCGCCCCACCCCCCTCCGCACTCCACAGGCGAAACGAGGAGCCGCTCGTGTTCCACCAGGACAGTGCAGCCACCGGATCACCCGTCGACGCACCACCCACCGCCCCGGCCGACGCCGCCGCCCGCAGCCTGCGGGAGCCCCAGAAAACCCTGGTCAACGGCAGGGTCCGGGAGGTCTACGTGCCCCCGCTGGTTCCGCCCGTCCGCAGTGGCTCGCTCGGGGACCTCCCCTTCACCAACGCCGCCGAGGCGCCCGCCGACGTCGTGCTCGCCCGCAAACAACCCAGCGGTACCTGGCGGGACATCACCGCCGCGGAGTTCGCCGTCGAGGTCCGCGCCGTCGCCAAGGGCCTGATCGCGCACGGGCTCCGCCCCGGCGACCGGCTCGCGATCATGGCTCGTACGACCTACGAGTGGACCCTCGTCGACTTCGCCGCCTGGGCGGCCGGCCTGGTCACCGTCCCCCTCTACCCCACGTCCTCCGCCCACCAGGCGCAGTGGATCCTGCACGACTCCAGCGCTCGCGCCTGCGTCGTGGAGAACGTCGAAGAGGCCCGGCTGATCAGCGGTCTGCGCGGCGAACTCCCCGTTCTGGACCACCTCTGGCAGTTCAACACCGGCGCCGTCGCCCAGCTCATCGCCGCGGGCCGGGACCTCCCGGACGAGGCGGTCGACCAATGCCGCGCCGCCACTGGTCCGCACGCCCTCGCCACCCTCATCTACACCTCCGGCACCACCGGCCGCCCCAAGGGCTGCGCCCTCACACACGCCAACTTCTTCGCCGAGGTCGACAACGCCGTCGAGCTGCTGCACCCGATCTTCAGGTCGGTCAGCGAGGAGCCCGCCGCCACCCTCCTCTTCCTCCCGCTCTCCCACGTCTTCGGCCGCATGGTCGCCGTCGGCTGCCTGCGCGCCCGTGTCCGCCTCGGCCACGCCCCCAGCATCCAGACCGACGACCTGCTCGCCGACCTGGCCGGCTTCCGTCCGACGTTCCTGCTGGCCATCCCGTACGTCCTGGAGAAGGTCTTCCACACCGGCCGGGCCACTGCGGAGAAGATGGGCAAGGGCTCCTCCTTCGACCGCGCGGCCCGCGTCGCGCGGCACTACGGCGAGGCGGTCGAGGCCAGGGAGCACGGGACGGGCCCCGGCCCCGGCGTCGCCCTCAAAGCCGCCCGCAAGCTGTACGATCCGCTCGTCTACCGCCGCATCCGCGCCGCCCTCGGAGGCAGGGTCCGGCACGTCCTCTGCGGCGGTTCCCCCCTCGGCCAGCGCCTCGCCGCGTTCTACACCGGCGCCGGCATCGAGATCTTCGAGGGCTACGGCCTGACGGAGACCACGGCCGCCACCACGGTCACGCCACCGCTGCGCCCCCGCATCGGCACGGTCGGCTGGCCCCTGCCCGGCACCGCGGTGCGGATCGCCGACGACGGCGAGATCCTGATCCACGGCGGACACGTCTTCTCCGGTTACTGGGACGCCGCCCTCGGCGCGGCCCGCCCCGCCACCGACCACGGCTGGTTCGCCACCGGCGACCTCGGGTCACTCGACCCGGACGGTTACCTCACGATCACCGGCCGCAAGAAGGAGATCCTCGTGACCACGGGCGGCAAGAACGTCGCCCCCGCGCCCCTGGAGGACCGCCTCCGCTCCCACCCCCTCGTCGGCCAGTGCATGGTCGTCGGCGACAACCGCCCCTACATCACCGCCCTGCTCACCCTGGACCCGGACGGCCTCGCCCACTGGTGCCAGATGCACAAGAAGCAGGACGTGCCGTCCGAGCGACTGCTCCGCGACAAGCACCTGCTCGCCGAGCTCCAGCGCGCAGTGGACGACGCCAACGCACTGGTCTCCCGGGCTGAATCCATTCGCCGCTTCGCCGTTCTCCCGGTGGATTTCACCCCGGAATCCGGGCATCTGACCCCGTCTCTGAAACTCCGCCGTGCCGCCGTCTCCCGTGATTTCGCCAAAGACATAGCCAGCCTTTACGAAAGCGGGTGACCCCGCTCTGGAGCCCTCGCCCCCGGCGCGTCAGACTGGAACCCCGTGTCACCTCTGTGGGGGAGGTGGCACGGGGTCTGACGTGCGAGGTCGCCGCGCTGCGCGGGCCCGGCAGCGGGGCGGGACCCGTCCACCGCGGCGGGACCGCTCACCGTGGGGGACCCGCTCACCGCGGCGGCAGCGCGACCGCCGTCTGCATATCGCAGGAGTTGCACCAGAACGCCCAGCCGTTGGCGTCGACGGACTGCGAGCCACAGGCCAGGCACGGGTCGCCGACGAAGCTCGCGGTCACCCAGGCCCCGGCCGTCGCGGCACGGCGCCCCTCCGCCGCGCACTCCTCGGCGTAGCACGGAATGCACAGCCCGCCCTGCTGGCCGGGCAGCTTCATCGAACGTATCCCGCAGGTCGAGCACGGCAGCCGGCCGACGTACTGCGCGTCCAGGCCGACCGGCTTACCGTTCCTCCCCAAGGGCGCCATGTCGCCTTCGCCTCCCTCAAGCCAGGACGGTGCCGGTGCCGCCGCAACCGGAGCACTGGGTCGTGACCTTGTCGCCGGCCGGTGTCTCCCAGTCCACGGTGCCTCTGCCCCCACAGTCGGGACAGGTCTTCTGCGGGGGCAAGTGCTCGCTCATTCTGCCCACGGTATGCCGCGCCATGTTCCGATGTGACCACTTTCCGTGATCACTTCGTCATCTGCCGCAACTTCTTTGTACCGGTGGGCACTTGCGCCAAAATGTGCGGCTGGGTCTGCCTGCTCGCCGGACGGGCCTCCGCGGGCTCAGCGTCCTCGTGGCCACCGTCGGAGCGTCGGATGTGACGACGGTGCTCCCGCTGGCCCCCGAGGAGCCGTGATCGTTGGTGGTGGTGAGGACGCGCGCCGCCGATTGCCGCATCCGTCATCGGGGCGGTCTGGATTCCCGCCTTCTCGCCACCTCGGCGGTTCCCTTGTTGCTCACGGTTTTCCGCCGAGCGACCGCGCTACTTGCCCCGTTCGGGTGCGGCGAGATCCCGATTCTTTGCGACTCTTTGCGACCGAACGAGGGAGATGACTGCTGCCGGGGCAGTGGCGAGCGGTGCGCGCATTGCCGGAGAAATTCCGCATTGCTTGCGCCCGATGGGTGTGTCATGCGCGGGACGAGAAAAATTCATGCGATGGCCATTCAAGCCGGTCGTCGGCAGGAAAAGGCAGGAGCCCCGCTCGCCACCGAAATGGCGGAGCAGGGCTCCTTGGGTACTGCTGGAAACGACCTGGAAAGATTCCGGGCCAGGCAACTTAGACCGGCGTGACGTTCTCCGCCTGCGGACCCTTCGGGCCCTGCGTGACGTCGAAGTTCACCTGCTGGTTCTCCTCCAGGGAGCGGAAACCAGAGGCGTTGATCGCCGAGTAGTGGACGAAGACATCCGGGCCGCCGCCGTCCTGGGCGATGAAGCCGAAGCCCTTTTCAGCGTTGAACCACTTGACGGTTCCGGTAGCCATAAGCCCTCCTTGGGCCAAAGGGTTGCCCTGCTCCAGAACCTGCAAAGAAGTCTGAAACTACAAGAGCCTGCGGGGTCACATGCTCCGCAGGCTCTGTACTGCAAGGGAAACCAAACTGCAACTTGCGCTGAGCTTAGCATGGTGCGCTCGCGAGGCGGAAGAGCCAAAGATCACGTTTAACCGACCGCACTAACGTCCATACGCCGACCCGCCGCGCTGCCCCTAGCGGGACAGGTCTAGCCTCCGCATGTGGACAATTCAACCTTCGGAGACGCACCCGCGGGAGCCGACGCCGGCCGCCGTCGCAGCCGGCCGCGAGTGGGCCACATCCAGTTCCTGAACTGCATGCCCCTTTACTGGGGCCTCGCCCGTACGGGCACCCTGCTCGATCTGGACCTCACCAAGGACACGCCGGAGAAGCTCAGCGAGCAGCTGGTCCGCGGGGAGCTCGACATCGCGCCGATCACCCTCGTGGAATTCCTGCGGGCCGCCGACGACCTCGTCGCCTTTCCCGACCTCGCCGTCGGCTGCGACGGCCCGGTGATGTCCTGCGTGATCGTTTCGCAGAAGCCGCTGGAGCAGCTGGACGGCGCCCGGGTCGCCCTCGGCTCGACCTCCCGGACGTCCGTACGGCTGGCCCAGCTGCTGCTGGCCGAAAAGATCGGGGTGCGGCCCGAGTACTACACCTGCCCGCCGGACCTCGGCGTGATGATGCAGGAGGCGGACGCGGCGGTGCTGATCGGTGACGCCGCGCTGCGCGCCAATCTGCACGACGGTCCACGGCTGGGCCTGGAGGTGCACGACCTGGGCCAGATGTGGAAGGAGTGGACGGGCCTGCCGTTCGTCTTCGCCGTCTGGGCGGCCCGGCGCGAGTACCTGGAGCGCGAGCCGGTCGTGGTGCAGAAGGTGCACGAGGCGTTTCTGGCCTCGCGTGATCTGTCGCTGGAGGAGGTCGGCAAGGTCGCCGAGCAGGCGGCCCGCTGGGAGACCTTCGACGAGCCGGTCCTGGAGCGCTACTTCACCACGCTCGACTTCCGTTTCGGGCCCGCCCAGCTGCGGGGCGTCACGGAATTCGCCCGGCGGGTCGGGCCGACGACCGGGTTCCCGGCCGATGTGAAAGTGGACCTGCTGGCGTCGCCGGCCGGGTAGCCGGGCGGGGCGGAGGGGCGGGCCGGGGCTCCGGGTGCCCGCCAGCGGCGAATAAGGCTCTGACCTGGGGCTCGTGCCAGGCGCCGGCTGACCGGCGGCGGGGCTGTCGGACCCCTGACGTACGCTGGTCCAGTTCGTGATGCCCGCCTGTGAAAGGGACGCCCCGGTGACCGAGAACGCCGACCTCCAGTCCGTGCTCGACCGCGCCGCGCAGGGCGGCAGGATCACGCCGCAGGAAGCGCTCGACCTGTACCGCTCCGCCCCTTTGCACGCGCTGGGCCAGGCCGCCGACGCCGTGCGCCGCCGCCGCTACGCGGGCACCGAGCACATCGCGACGTACATCATCGAGCGGAACATCAACTACACCAACGTGTGCGTGACGGCGTGCAAGTTCTGCGCCTTCTACGCCGCACCCAAGGACACCGCCAAGGGCTGGACCCGCGATCTCGACGACATCCTGCGCCGCTGCGCGGAGACCGTCGAACTGGGCGGCACCCAGATCATGTTCCAGGGCGGGCACCACCCGGACTACGGCGTCGAGTACTACGAGGAGCACTTCTCGGCGATCAAGAAGGCCTTCCCGGCGCTGGTCATCCACTCCCTCGGTGCCTCCGAGGTCGAGCACATGGCGCGGATCTCCAAGGTCTCCGTCGAGGAGGCGATCCAGCGCATCCACGCCGCCGGGCTCGACTCCTTCGCGGGCGCCGGCGCCGAGCTGCTGCCGGCCCGTCCCCGCAAGGCCATCGCGCCGCTGAAGGAGTCCGGCGAGCGCTGGCTGGAGATCATGGAGGCGGCCCACGGCCTCGGCGTGGAGTCGACCTCGACGATGCTGATGGGCACCGGCGAGACCAACGCCGAGCGGATCGAGCATCTGCGGATGATCCGCGATGTCCAGGACCGTACGGGCGGCTTCCGCGCCTTCATCCCGTACACCTACCAGCCGGAGAACAACCACCTGAAGGGCCAGACGCAGGCCACCCTCTTCGAGTACCTGCGCATGATCGCCATCGGCCGGCTCTTCCTCGACAACGTCGCGCACATCCAGGGCTCGTGGCTGACCACCGGCAAGGAGATCGGTCAGCTGTCGCTGCACTACGGCGCGGACGACCTCGGCTCGATCATGCTGGAGGAGAACGTGGTCTCCTCGGCCGGCGCCAAGCACCGCTCCAACCGCATGGAGATCATCGACCTGATCCGCAAGGCGGGCCGGGTCCCGGCCCAGCGCGCGACGACCTACGAGCACCTTCTCGTGCACGACGACCCGGCGAACGACCCGGTGGACGACAAGGTCGTCTCGCATCTGTCCTCGACGGCGATCGAGGGCGGCACCGCCCATCCGGAGCTGAAGCTCATCGAGGCCAACTGACCCCGCGATGCTGACACTTCACCGCGTGCGCGGTGTCCGGCTCGTCCCCGACGGCGAGCCGGCCGCCGGCCATGCGGTCGTCGTCGACGGCGGCCGGATCGCCGCCATCGGGCCGTACGAGGAGCTGCTCGCGGCCTACGGAGACCAGGCGCGGGTCCGGGAGTGGGACGGCGTGCTGACCCCCGGCCGTACCGAACCGGACGGCGCCGCGCTGCTGGAGGCCGTCTACCACCCCGACCCGCGCGAGGCCGGGGAGCTCGGCAGCGAGCCGATCGGGGGCGCGGCGCTCGCCGCCCTCGACATGACGGAGGCGCGCTGGGGCGCCAGCGCCCGCCGGGGCCTGCAGCGTCTGCTGGCCCTCGGTACGACGGCGCTGACCGGGCCGTTCACCCGGCCCGCGGTCCGTACGGCCGTCCAGCGGTCCGGGCTCGCGGAGGTGCCCGGCGGCCGCCCGCGGGCGCTGACCGTCGGCGGCGCGGCCGATTTCGCCGTCTTCGCCGAGGACGGCAGCGCGCTGGCCACGGTGCTGGCCGGCCGTCTCGTCCATCGCCGCCGCTGAAGCGGAGCGGCCCGTGCCGCTCGGCGGCCCCGGTTCCGGCGCCCGGCCGTGCCCGGTGCGGGCCCGGGACCGGGCACGGTGGACAATGACCGGGTGACCCGAGCATCCCTGGACAAGCAGCCGCACGAAGTCGCCGCGATGTTCGACGACGTGGCGGCACGGTACGACCTCACCAACGATGTCCTCTCCCTGGGGCAGGCGCGGCTGTGGCGCAAGGAGGTGGAGCGGGCGGTGGCCGCCCGCCCCGCCGAGCGGGTGCTCGACCTCGCGGCCGGAACGGGCACCTCCTCGCTGCCGTTCGCCGGGGCCGGTGCGTACGTCGTGCCCTGCGACTTCTCCGTCGGCATGCTGGGCGAGGGCAAGAAGCGCCGCCCGTGGCTGCCGTTCACGGCCGGTGACGGCACCCGGCTGCCGTTCGCGGACGGGGTGTTCGACGCGGTCACCATCTCCTTCGGGCTGCGCAACATCCAGGACACCGATGCCGCGCTGGCCGAGCTCCACCGGGTCACCAAGCCCGGCGGACGCCTGGTGATCTGCGAGTTCAGCGAACCGACCTGGGCGCCGTTCCGGACCGTCTACACCGAGTACCTGATGCGTGCGCTGCCGCCGGTCGCCCGTGCGGTCAGCAGCAACCCGGACGCCTACGTCTACCTCGCCGAGTCCATCCGCACCTGGCCGAACCAGCCCGAACTCGCCGCCCGGCTCCAGGGTGTGGGCTGGACCGAGGTGGCCTGGCGCAATCTGACCGGTGGCGTCGTGGCACTGCACCGGGGGCGCAAGCCGGCCGGGAGCTGACGGCAGCCGGCGGCGGGCGGTTCGCGGGCGCGGGAGGCACGGTGTCACGGCACAACCCTTCAGGTTCTGCTCACCACGGCCCCCATAGACTGCCCGTGCCCGGTGCCGGTCGGCACCCAGAAATCCAGATATCGACTTCCGGGAGACAGCACCGTGACCGAGTCCGCGTCCGTGACCGATTCCGTGACCACAGCCCGCTCGGAGCACAGTGCGGACGTGATCGTCGTCGGTGCCGGGCCCGCCGGCTCGGCGACCGCGTATCACCTCGCCAAGTCCGGTCTGGACGTGCTCCTGCTGGAGAAGACCGCGTTCCCGCGCGAGAAGGTCTGCGGTGACGGGCTGACCCCGCGCGCCACCAAGCAGCTGGTCGCGATGGGCATCGACATCTCCGAGGAAGCGGGCTGGCTGCGCAACAAGGGCCTGCGGATCATCGGCGGCGGCTCCCGGCTCCAGCTCGACTGGCCGGAGCTGGCCTCGTACCCGGACTACGGACTGGTCCGCAAGCGCGACGACTTCGACGAGCAGCTGGCCCGGCAGGCGCAGAAGGCCGGTGCGCGGCTGTACGAGCGCTGCAACGTCGGCGCGCCGATCGTCCACGAGCTGACCGGCCACATCACCGGCGTCCACGCCAAGCTGGGCGAGGAGAAGACCCCGGTCACCTTCCACGCCCCGCTGGTCGTCGCCGCCGACGGCAACTCCACCCGGCTCTCGCTGGCCATGGGGCTGCACCGGCGCGAGGACCGCCCCATGGGCGTGGCCGTGCGGACGTACTTCACCTCGCCCCGGCACGACGACGACTACCTGGAGTCCTGGCTGGAGCTGTGGGACCGCCGCGGCGCCCAGGACCGGCTGCTGCCCGGCTACGGCTGGATCTTCGGCATGGGCGACGGGACGAGCAATGTCGGCCTCGGCATCCTCAACTCCAGCTCCGCCTTCCGGGAGCTGGACTGGCGCGAGATCCTCAAGGCCTGGTGCGCGTCCATGCCCGAGGACTGGGGCTACACGCCGGAGAACATGACCGGCCCGATCCGCGGCGCCGCGCTCCCCATGGCCTTCAACCGGCAGCCGCACTACACCAAGGGCCTGCTGCTGGTCGGTGACGCGGGCGGTCTGGTCAACCCGTTCAACGGCGAGGGCATCGCCTACGCCATGGAGTCCGGCGCGATCGCGGCCGAGGTCATCGTGCAGGCGCACGCCCGCGCCACGTACGCGCAGCGTGAGCTGGCCCTGCAGCGCTACCCGAAGATCCTCAAGGACACCTACGGCGGCTACTACTCCCTCGGCCGCGCGTTCGTGAAGCTCATCGGCAACCCCAAGGTCATGAAGGTCGCCACCCAGCGCGGTCTGACCCACCCGCTGCTGATGCGCTTCACGCTCAAGATGCTCGCCAACCTCACCGACCCCACGGGCGGTGACGCGATGGACCGCATCATCAACGGTCTGAGCAAGGTCGCGCCGAAGGCGTGACCTACCGGCCGTCACCGGCTCAGGCACGGTGACGGCCCGCTGAGCGTCGACGGCGGCGGTCCGGGAAATTTCCGGGCCGCCGCCGTCACATTCTCCGGCCGGGATCCGTCAGTGCGACAACGACGGAATCTCCGGAGGAGAGCAGTGATGAACGCACGGATGAAGAACCCCGCAGTGGTCCTCCCCGAGGCCATGCAGCCCCTGCTCGACGTGGTCAAGGCGACGCGTCAGGGCGGGGTGCCGGAGGCGACGCTGGAGCTGGTGCACCTGCGGGCCAGCCAGATCAACGGCTGCAGCTTCTGCGTCGACGGGGGCGTCAAGAGCGCCCGGAAGAGCGGGGTGAGTGACGAGCGGCTGTTCGCGGTGGCGGCCTGGCGGGAGGCGCCGTACTTCTCGGACGCCGAGCGCGCGGCCCTGGCGCTCACCGAGGCGGCCACCCGGCTCGCCGACAGCGCCGACCCGGTGCCGGACGCCGTCTGGGACGACGCCGCCGACCACTTCGACGAGCGGCAGCTGGCGGCGATCATCCTGACGATCGGGGTCACCAACCTCTTCAACCGGCTCAACGCGACCACCAAGCAGCCGGCGGGCGCGGGCTGGTGACCCGCCGGCCGGCCGCGGCCGTACGTGCCCCGGCCGGCCACGGCGCCACCTGCGGGTGAGCGCCGGTGGCGCCGTGCCGGACCGGTCCGGTCGGCCGACGGGACGTGGGCCGGGGCCGGCCGGTCAGCCGACGGGGACGTGGGCCGGGGCCGGGAGGCGGCGTGCCGGGTCCGGGGCCGGCCGGTGGCGGGACGGGTCGGCCACCCGGTGGGCCGGGGCGGTCAGCCGCTCGGCGCCGGCCGGGACCGGCACCGCCGCGAAGATTGCGTTCTGCTGGTTCTGGAGCTCGCGCACCCGCGCGGGCGGGGTGCCCGGCAGCCGCTGCTCCTCGTACAGCTTGTGCGTCTGCAGCTGGGCCGCCTTGCTCTCGGGCGTGTGGAACTGCACCTCGAAGAGCTGGCCGGAGCGGGGCGCGCGCCAGGCGGAGTTGATCGCCTTGTAGCCGTTGGCCCGGTTCCAGGTGTTGGCCCAGCGGGTGGAGTCATTGCCCCAGGCGGACAGCAGGTCGGCCGCGGTGTGCACGCCCTGGCTGTATTTCCCGGCCGGCCACTGGAGGGTGTAGCGGACCGCGTCATTGATCATGCCGAGCGAGGTGCCGACCGACTGCCCCGGCGACTCGTGCATCCAGGTGGCGACCTTGCGCTTGAGCGAGTTCGGCGACTTCAGCCGCTGGTCGAAGCCGATCAGATCGGCATGGCTGATCCGGGCGATCGCGCGGATCTGGGGGCTGATGGAGCGCTCGGCCCGCCGGGCGCGGGCCACGAAGGCGTCCACCTTCCGGTTGTCGGCGGCCTTCAGCCGCAGTCCGTCCTGGTGCCAGCCGCCGTCCGGGTCGGTGCCCGGGGCCCGTACGGCGTGCGGGGCGGCCGCGGTCGCGGTCGTGGTGGGGACGGCGCCCAGGCCGAGGGCGGTGGCCAGTGCGGCGGCCGTCGCGGCCCGGGTGACGGTCCGGCGGGCGGTGCGGGGGATGTTCATCGGAGCGCGCGTGTCCTCTCTCTACGGATGCCGCACGACGTCCTTGAGGGGACATCTGCGGCATATGGCGAGAGGTGCAACGTTCCGCACCGTTCATCGGTCGCTCCTACGGGCGGACTTCGACCCGTACGTGGCGCGATCGTGGCGCCAGGCGGCGCGAATGGACCGCCGGACGGCATGGCGGACCCGTAGGGCGCCGTGCGCGCGCACGCCGCCGACGAGCCCGGTGGACGGCATGCCGAAGGACCGTCCCTCCCGAGCGGCGAAAGAGACGGCCCTTGTGTGGCACCGGGTGCGCGGCGGTCCTAGAGGACGCGCACCGCGCCGGTCGGCTGGTCGTAGCTGAGCGGGCGCTCGACGATGCCGGTGCTCGGGTTCTGGGCACCGATGAACTTGCCGTCACCGATGTAGACACCGACGTGGTAGGCGCTGCCCGCGCTGCCCCAGTACAGGAGGTCGCCGACCTGGAGGTTGTCCAGGCCGACCTGGGTGCCGGCGGTGGACTGGTCCTGCGACACCCGCGGCAGGTCGATGCCGACCTGCTTGAACGCGGCCTGGGTCAGGCCGGAGCAGTCGTACGCCGAGGAGCCGGTGGCGCCGAGCACGTACGCCTTGCCGAGCTGGGCCTTCAGGAAGGAGACGAGGGTGGCGGAGGTGCCGGTGGCGCCGGACGGTGCGGACAGGGTCGTGCGCTCGGAGGAGCGCGACGCCCGGGCCTGCGCGGCCTCCTTGGCCTTGCGGGCCTCCTCGGCCTTCTTCTTGGCCTCGGCCTTGGCCTTCTTCACGGCCTCGGCCTTGTGCTTCTCCGCGGACTTGGCGGCCTTGGAGAGGGCGCTGTCCTGGAGGGCCTGACGCTCGTAGTTGAACGCGACCTGCTGAGCGGTGTCGGCGCTCCGCGCGGCGCTGGTGGCCAGCGCCGTCGTGATCGTCGGCATCTCCTGGGTTTCGGAGACGGGCTTTTCCGCGGCGTTGGCCGGCACGGTGGCGCCGGTCACCGCGAGGGTGAGGAAGCCACCGGTCACTCCCGCACGCAGCGCCCGCGAGGACGCGGAAGGACGGCGGGGCTTCCGGTGGCTGGGTATGAGTGCGTTCGGGGACATGGCAATAACGGCTATCAGGAGCCGCTGGTTGCTGCCAACAAAGGTGCAGTGCGCCACACTTGTCGTGTACGCGGCGAACAAAGCGGACTTTTTGCCCGCCCGGCGAGCCCGCGACGGGATGCCCGAATTTCGCGATCATGTTCTTACGCATGGCATTTGCTGCTCGATGCGGGTCCGGCGGGCGCCTACCACTTAGGGCTCCGCCACGCCAAGGCTTCCCGGACGTCAAGAACTTAGTGCGTGAAATAGCGTGGGATAGGTCACTCTTGAGTGTCCGTTATGTTCCCGTGATCTGACATCGAGCGCCGCTCGTGAACCGAAGCACGTACCGATGATCACGACGGGGTCACGAGTGGATCACGGCTACGGGCCGACCTCCACTAGCAGTTGGCCGCGTCCAGCGCCAATTTGCCCATAGCGCCTCTCACTTGATAGTGGCAACACCGCACTGACCAGCGGTAACCCAGGTGAATGTCACCTCTCGTGATCAGTCGCGCGCTTCGCGTATGAAGATCACCGCTCATCCGACTTCATGATCCTTCGCTGGGTGGTGGAGATCACAAAGCCGTAGGTCATCCCCGTGTCGCAGATCACAGACCGACGGGCATAAGATGCAGGCGGCTCGGGCTTGTGAACTGCCTCACATGTGCACGATCACCACGGGGCGATCAGCGGGCCCGAGCGGACCGCCATCCAGTCATCGTCGACTGAAGGGAGCGAGGACGGTGAACGCTTACGCGCCCATCCTCGTACTGGGAGCCCTCGGGGCAGGCTTTGCGATCTTCTCCGTCGTGATGGCCACCCTCGTCGGGCCCAGGCGTTACAACCGGGCCAAGCTCGAGGCGTACGAGTGCGGGATCGAGCCGACGCCACATCCGTCCGGTGGTGGCCGCTTCCCGATCAAGTACTACCTGACGGCGATGCTCTTCATCGTCTTCGACATCGAGATCGTCTTCCTCTATCCCTGGGCCGTCACCTTCGACGCCCTGGGGCTTTTCGGGCTCGTCGAGATGCTCCTCTTCGCGCTCACCGTCTTCGTCGCCTACGCCTATGTCTGGCGTCGTGGCGGCCTGGAATGGGACTAGGGGGCACACATGGGACTGGAAGAGAAGCTGCCCAGCGGCTTTTTGCTGACCACCGTCGAACAGGCCGCGGGCTGGGTGCGCAAATCCTCGGTCTTCCCCGCGACCTTCGGGCTGGCCTGCTGCGCCATCGAGATGATGACGACCGGCGCCGGGCGCTATGACCTGGCCCGCTTCGGCATGGAGGTCTTCCGCGGCTCGCCGCGGCAGGCGGATCTGATGATCGTGGCCGGCCGGGTGAGCCAGAAGATGGCGCCGGTGCTGCGGCAGGTCTACGACCAGATGCCGGACCCGAAGTGGGTGATCTCCATGGGGGTTTGCGCCTCGTCGGGCGGCATGTTCAACAACTACGCGATCGTGCAGGGCGTCGACCACATCGTGCCCGTCGACATCTATCTGCCGGGCTGCCCGCCGCGTCCCGAGATGCTGATGGACGCCATTCTCAAGCTGCACCAGAAGATCCAGCACACCAAGCTCGGGGTCAATCGGGAGCAGGCCGCCCGTGAGGCGGAGGAAGCGGCACTCAAGGCGCTCCCGCTGATCGAGATGAAGGGGCTGCTGCGGTGAGTGAGCAGAAGAACCCCGAGGGTTCCGGCGAGCCGGCCGGCCAGAACGGCCAGGAGGAAGCCGTGCCCGCGCAGCGCGAGGACACCGGCGAGGTGATCGGCACCCGCCGCGGGATGTTCGGCGCCGACAACGGCGGCGACACCAGCGGCTACGGCGGCCTCGTCCGGACCGTCCGGCTGCCCGGCGCGAGCAGCCGGCCGTACGGCGGGCCGGACGCCTCGGAAGGTTACGGGGAATTCGACGAGATCGCCGACGAGCTGGAGGGCGCCCTCGACGAAGCGGGCCTGGTGCCCGAGAACGTCATCGAGAAGACCGTCGTCGACCGCGCGGAGCTGACCTTCCACGTCGAGCGCGGCGCGCTGCCGGCGGTCGCCAGGATCCTGCGCGACGACCCGGCGCTCCGCTTCGAGCTGTGTACGGGCGTGAGCGGAGTCCACTTCCCCGGCGACACGGGCCGCGAGCTGCACGCCGTCTACCACCTGCGCTCGATCACCCACAACCGGCTCGTCCGGCTGGAGGTCTCGGCCCCGGACGCGGACCCGCACCTGCCCTCGCTCGTCGACGTCTATCCGACCAACGACTGGCACGAGCGCGAGACCTACGACTTCTTCGGAATCGTCTTCGACGGCCATCCGGCGCTGACCCGGATCATGATGCCGGACGACTGGCAGGGCTTCCCGCAGCGCAAGGACTACCCGCTCGGAGGGATTCCCGTCGAGTACAAGGGCGCCCAGATTCCGGCTCCCGACCAGCGGAGGTCGTACAGCTGATGACTACTGCACCGCACTCGCACTCCTCGAACGGCCACCGCACGGCGAGCGACTTCGACACCCAGCAGTCCCTCGCCCGGGAGACCACCGAGGGGACCGTCTACAACGTCTCCGGTGGGGACTGGGACGAGATCGCGGCCGCCGCCGTGAAGTCCGACGACGAGCGGATCATCGTCAACATGGGGCCGCAGCACCCCTCCACCCACGGCGTGCTCCGGCTGATCCTGGAGATCGACGGCGAGACCGTCACCGAGGCCCGCTGCGGCATCGGCTACCTGCACACCGGTATCGAGAAGAACCTCGAATTCCGGACCTGGACGCAGGGCACCACCTTCGTCACGAGGATGGATTACCTCACCCCCTTCTTCAACGAGACGGCCTACTGCCTGGCCGTGGAGAAGCTGCTCGGCATCACCGGGGACATCCCCGACCGGGCCTCGGTGATCCGCGTGCTGCTGATGGAGCTCAACCGGCTCTCCTCCCACCTGGTGTGCATCGCCACCGGCGGGATGGAGCTGGGCGCCACCACGATCATGATCTACGGCTTCCGCGACCGTGAGCTCATCCTCGACATCTACGAGCTGATCACCGGCCTGCGGATGAACCACGCCTACATCCGCCCCGGCGGCCTCGCCCAGGACCTGCCCCCCGGGGCGGTCGACCAGGTGCGCGAGTTCGTCAAGAAGATGCGGAAGAACCTCGTCGAATACGACAAGCTCGCCACCGGCAACCCCGTCTTCAAGGGCCGGATGGAGGGCATCGGCTATCTCGACCTGGCCGGCTGCATGGCCACCGGCGCCACCGGCCCCATCGTCCGGGCCGCCGGACTCCCGCACGATCTGCGCAAGTCGCAGCCGTACTGCGGCTACGAGGACTACGACTTCGAGGTGCCGACCGCCGACACCTGCGACGCGTACGGCCGGTTCCTGATCCGGCTGGAGGAGATGCGCCAGTCGCTGCGGATCGTCGAGCAGTGCCTGGACCGGCTGGCGCCCGGCCCGGTGATGGTCGCGGACAAGAAGGTCGCCTGGCCCGCCCAGCTGGCCCTCGGCCCGGACGGTCTCGGCAACTCCCTCGACCACATCAAGAAGATCATGGGCACCTCGATGGAGGCCCTGATCCACCACTTCAAGCTGGTCACCGAGGGCTTCCGGGTCCCGCCGGGACAGACCTACGCGGCCGTCGAGTCACCCAAGGGCGAGCTGGGCGTGCATGCGGTCAGCGACGGCGGCACCCGCCCCTACCGGGTGCACTTCCGCGACCCGTCCTTCACCAATCTTCAGGCCATGGCGGCGATGTGCGAGGGCGGCCAGGTCGCCGACGTCATCGTCGCCGTCGCGTCCATCGACCCCGTGATGGGAGGCGTCGACCGGTGAACGCCACTGACCACGACGTGCAGCTGGGAATGCCCGCGCTCCCCGCCCCCGACTACCCGGCGGACGTCCGGGCCCGGCTCGAAGCGGACGCCAAGGAGGTGATCGCCCGCTACCCCGGCGCGCGTTCGGCGCTGCTGCCGCTGCTCCACCTCGTCCAGGCCGAGGAAGGGCACGTCACCCGGACCGGCATCCGCTTCTGCGCCGAGCTGCTCGACCTGACCACCGCCGAGGTCACCGCCGTCTCGACCTTCTACTCCATGTACCGCCGCAAGGCGAGCGGTGACTACCAGGTCGGGGTCTGCACCAACACCCTGTGCGCGGTGATGGGCGGCGACGCCATCTTCGAGGACCTCAAGGAGTACCTCGGCGTCGGCAACGGCGAGACCACCGAGGACGGAGCGGTCACCCTCGAACACATCGAGTGCAACGCGGCCTGCGACTTCGCCCCGGTCGTGATGGTCAACTGGGAGTTCTTCGACAACCAGACCCCGCAGTCCGCCCGGCAGCTGGTCGACGACCTGCGGGCCGGCCGGACCGTCGAGCCCACCCGCGGCGCACCGCTGTGCACCTTCCGGCAGACGGCCCGGATGCTCGCAGGGTTCCCCGACGAGCGCCCCGGCGCCGTCCAGGCCACCGGCGGCGCCGGGCCCGCCTCCCTGATCGGGCTGCGGCTGGCCAAGGGGGAGGTCGCCGCCGGACGCGTCGACCACGTCGTCGCGCCCCGTACCGCGCAGGCCCCCGCCGACGAACCGCCTTCCGGCCACCCCGACGCCCAGGCGCCCCCGGGCCACCCCAGTTCGCACGACGCACCGCACGAGACCTCGGCCTCCGACGACGACCACCCGGCCGGGCCCGCAGCAGAGGAGGGGGAGTGATGACAGTGGCAGCCGAGCACGGGGGCGCCTCCCGGCCCGGGGCCGGCGGCGAGGCCAGCCCCGAGAAGCTCCTCGCACCGGTCCTGTCCGCCTTCTGGGACCAGCCCGAATCCTGGACGCTGCAGACCTACCGCCGGCACGAGGGCTACGAGGGCCTGCGCAAGGCGCTCGCGATGCCCCCGGACGACGTGATCGCCTACGTCAAGGACTCCGGGCTGCGCGGCCGCGGCGGCGCCGGCTTCCCCACCGGGATGAAGTGGCAGTTCATCCCGCAGGGCGACGGCAAACCGCACTATCTCGTGGTCAACGCCGACGAGTCGGAGCCCGGGACCTGCAAGGACATCCCGCTCCTCTTCGCCAACCCGCACTCCCTCATCGAGGGCATCGTGATCGCCTGCCATGCGATCCGGTCGCGCCACGCCTTCATCTATCTGCGCGGGGAGGTCGTCCCCGTCCTGCGCCGGCTGCACGAAGCCGTGCGCGAGGCCTATGCAGCGGGCTTCCTCGGGAAGAACATCCTCGGCTCGGGACTCGACCTGGATGTGATCGTGCACGCGGGCGCCGGCGCGTACATCTGTGGTGAGGAGACCGCGCTGCTGGACTCCCTGGAGGGCCGTCGCGGACAGCCCCGGCTGCGTCCCCCCTTCCCGGCGGTGGCGGGCCTGTACGCCTGCCCCACCGTGGTGAACAACGTCGAGTCCATCGCGTCGGTCCCCGCCATCCTGCACAAGGGCAAGGACTGGTTCAGGTCGATGGGCAGCGAGAAATCCCCGGGCTTCACGCTCTACTCGCTCAGCGGCCATGTCGCCCGCCCCGGCCAGTACGAAGCCCCGCTGGGCATCACGCTGCGCCAGCTGCTGGACATGAGCGGCGGGATGCGCCGCGGCCACCGCCTGAAGTTCTGGACCCCGGGCGGTTCCTCGACACCGATGTTCACCGACGAGCACCTCGACGTCCCCCTGGACTACGAGGGCGTCGGCGCGGCCGGCTCGATGCTCGGCACCAAGGCGCTCCAGTGCTTCGACGAGACCACCTGCGTCGTACGGGCGGTCACCCGCTGGACCGAGTTCTACGCACACGAGTCCTGCGGCAAGTGCACGCCCTGCCGCGAAGGCACCTACTGGCTGGTGCAGTTGCTGCGCGACATCGAGGCAGGCAAGGGGCAGCCGGCCGACCTCGACAAGATCGACGACATCGCCGACAACATCAACGGCAAGTCCTTCTGCGCGCTCGGCGACGGCGCCGCCTCGCCGATCTTCTCCTCGCTGAAGTACTTCCGCGAGGAGTACGAGCAGCACCTCACCGGCAAGGGCTGCCCGTTCGACCCCGCCAAGTCGACCCTCTGGGGCGACAACGACGCTCACCTGGGGGTGAATGCATGACCGTCACCACACCGGGGTCCCACAGCGGCTCCGCCACGGGCCCGTCGGGCGGCGGCGAGACGGCGATCCCGCCGGAGGACCTCGTCACCCTGACGATCGACGGCATCGAGATCTCCGTCCCCAAGGGGACGCTGGTCATCCGCGCCGCCGAACTCCTCGGCATCGAGATCCCGCGCTTCTGCGACCACCCGCTGCTGGACCCGGCGGGCGCCTGCCGGCAGTGCATCGTCGAGGTCGAGGGCCAGCGCAAGCCGATGGCCTCGTGCACCATCACCTGCACCGACGGCATGGTCGTCAAGTCGCAGCTGACCTCCCCGGTGGCCGAGAAGGCCCAGCGCGGCGTGATGGAGCTGCTGCTGATCAACCACCCGCTGGACTGCCCGGTCTGCGACAAGGGCGGGGAGTGCCCGCTGCAGAACCAGGCGATGCAGGTCGGCGACCCGGAGTCGCGCTTCGAGGGCAAGAAGCGCACCTTCGAGAAGCCGGTGCCGATCTCGACGCAGGTGCTGCTGGACCGCGAGCGGTGCGTGCTGTGCGCGCGCTGCACCCGCTTCAGCAACCAGATCGCCGGCGACCCGATGATCGAGCTGCTCGAACGCGGCGCCCTCCAGCAGGTCGGTACGGGGGAGGGCGACCCCTTCGAGTCGTACTTCTCCGGCAACACCATCCAGATCTGCCCGGTCGGCGCGCTCACCTCCGCCGCGTACCGCTTCCGCTCCCGCCCCTTCGACCTGGTCTCCTCGCCGTCGGTGTGCGAGCACTGCGCGGGTGGCTGTGCGACGCGTACGGACCACCGGCGCGGCAAGGTCATGCGGCGGCTGGCGGCGAACGACCCCGAGGTCAACGAGGAGTGGATCTGCGACAAGGGGCGGTTCGCGTTCCGCTACGCCCAGCAGCGCGACCGGCTGGAGCACCCCCTGGTGCGCAACCAGGAGTCCGGTGAACTGGAGCCGGCGAGCTGGCCGGCGGCACTTGCGGCGGCGGCCCGCGGGCTGTCGGCGGCCAAGGGGCGGGCCGGCGTGCTGACCGGCGGCCGGCTGACCGTCGAGGACGCCTACGCCTACGCCAAGTTCGCCCGGATCGCGCTGCAGACCCACGACATCGACTTCCGGGCCCGGGTGCACAGCGCCGAGGAGGCGGACTTCCTGGCGGCCCGGGTGGCCGGCCGCGGCCGGGACCTGGACGGCCGAGGCGTCACCTACACCGCGCTGGAGAACGCGCCGGCCGTCCTGCTGGCCGGTATCGAGGCGGAGGAGGAGGCCCCCGGCGTCTTCCTGCGGCTGCGCAAGGCGCACCGCACGAGCGGACAGCGCACGTTCGGGCTGGCAAGTTACGCCTCGCGCGGCCTGATCAAGGCCGGCGGCACGCTGCTGCCGGCCGCGCCCGGCACCGAGACCGAGTGGCTGGACGCGCTCGCCGGCGGCGTCGGCCTGGAGGGCGAGGGGCAGGCGGCGGCCGAGGCGCTGCGCGCGGACGGCGCGGTGCTCGTCGTCGGTGAGCGGCTGGCGGCGGTGCCCGGCGCACTGACCGCCGCGGTCCGCGCCGCCACCGCCACCGGCGCCCAGTTGGTGTGGATCCCGCGCCGGGCCGGTGAACGGGGCGCCGTCGAGGCCGGTGCGCTGCCCGGTCTGCTGCCCGGCGGCCGGCCGGCCACCGACCCGCGGGCCCGTGACGAGGTCGCCGCCGCCTGGGGCGTGGCCGCGCTGCCGCACCGGCACGGCCGGGACACCGGCCAGATCATCGAGGCCGCGGCGACCGGCGAGCTCGGTGCGCTGCTGGTCGGGGGCGTCGAGGTCGCGGACCTGCCGGACCCGGCCCGGGCGCTGACCGCCCTGGACGAGGTCGGCTTCCTGGTCAGCCTGGAGCTGCGGCCCTCGCAGGTCACCGAGCGGGCGGATGTGGTCCTTCCGGTGGCGGCCGTCGTGGAGAAGGCCGGCACGTTCCTCAACTGGGAGGGCCGGGCTCGGCTGTTCGAGGCGGCGCTCAAGCCGGACCAGATGATTCGCCGGCAGCTGTCGCCCGACTCCCGGGTGCTGCACATGCTCGCCGATGCCCTCGACGTCCATCTGGGCCTGCCGGACGTCCGTGCCGTACGGCGCGAACTGGACCGGCTCGGCGGCTGGGACGGTCCGTACGCCGGTGAACCCAGGGAGGCCGGGCGGGCGCTGCCCCGGCCCGACAGCGGCGAGGCCGTCCTCGCCGGCCACCGGCTCCTGCTGGACCAGGGGCTGCTCCAGGAAGGCGACGAGGCGCTGGCCGGTACCCGGCACGCCGCGCTCGCCCGGCTGTCGCAGACCACCGCGCAGGAGACCGGGGTCAAGGACGGCGACCTGCTCGCGGTGACCGGACCGGCGGGCTCGGTGCACCTGCCGCTCAAGGTCACGCCGATGCCCGACCGGGTGGTGTGGCTGCCGCTGAACTCCGTGGGCGGTGGCGTCGCCGCCGACACCGGGGCGCACCCCGGTGACCTGGTGAAGATCTCCGCCGTCCCGGGTACGCCGGAGCCGGCCAAGGAGGTGGAGGCATGACGCAGCTCGATCAACTGGCCGCGGCCGGCAGCACGCTGGCCCGCGAGGACCTGTCGATGTTCGGCCACGACCCGTGGTGGCTCGTGGTCATCAAGGCGGTCTTCTGCTTCGCGTTCCTGATGCTGACGGTGCTGTTCTCGATCGTCTGGGAACGCAAGGTCGTCGCCTGGATGCAGCTGCGCATCGGCCCCAACCGACACGGGCCCTGGGGCATGCTCCAGTCCCTCGCCGACGGCATCAAGCTGATGCTGAAGGAGGACCTGGTCGTCAAGCGGGCCGACAAGGTGGTCTATCTCCTCGCGCCCGTGGTGGCGGCCATCCCGGCCTTCATGGCGATCGCGGTGATCCCCTTCGGGCCCGCGGGCAACGAGGTCTCGATCTTCGGGGTCCGCACCCCGATGCAGCTGACCGACCTGCCGATCGGCATCCTCTACATCCTGGCCACGGCCTCGATCGGCATCTACGGCATCGTGCTGGCCGGCTGGTCGTCCGGTTCGACCTATCCGCTGCTGGGCGGGCTGCGCTCGTGTGCGCAGATGATCTCGTACGAGATCGCGATGGGGATGTCGTTCGCGGCGGTGTTCCTCTACTCCGGGTCGATGTCGACGTCGACCATCGTGGAGTCGCAGCAGAACCGGTGGTTCGTCCTGCTGCTGCCGGTGTCCTTCATCATCTACATCGTCGCGATGGTGGGCGAGACCAACCGCGCGCCGTTCGACATGCCGGAGTCCGAGGGCGACCTCGTCGGCGGCTTCAACACCGAGTACTCGTCGATCAAGTTCGCGATGTTCATGCTCGCCGAGTACGTCAACATGGTCACCGTCTCGGCGGTCGCGATCACCCTCTTCCTGGGCGGCTGGCGGGCACCCTGGCCCATTTCCACCCTCTGGGAAGGCGCCAACCACGGCTGGTGGCCGCTGCTCTGGTTCACCCTCAAGGTGCAGTTGCTGCTGTTCTTCTTCATCTGGCTGCGCGGCACCCTTCCCCGGGTGCGCTACGACCAGTTCATGAAGCTGGGCTGGAAGGTCCTCATCCCGGTCTCGCTGGTCTGGCTGATGCTGGTCGCGACCGTCCGGGCGCTGAAGAACGAGGGCTACAACTTCTCCCAGATCGTGCTGTACGTCGCCGGCGGCGCCGTCCTGCTGCTGCTGATCTCCCTGCTCGTGGACTTCTTCCGGCGCGGCGAGGCGGCGGAGGAGACCGACGGCGACGGTGCCTTCGACCCGATGGCCGGCGGCTTCCCGGTGCCGCCGCTGCCCGGACAGAGCCTGCCGCCGGTGCCCCGCCGACGACCGCGCGGAGGCGACAGAGAGTTGATTGTCAGTGGCCGGGTGGACACTGTCAGTGACGATAACGCCCATGAGGGAAAGGGGGACGACGGTGCCTGAGTTCCAGAACCCCGTGGCCGGCTTCGGCGTGACCTTCAAGGCCATGTTCAAGAAGCGGCTGACCGAGCAGTACCCGGAGGAGAAGAAGCCGACGGCGCCGCGCTTCCACGGCCGCCACCAGCTCAACCGCCATCCGGACGGGCTGGAGAAGTGCATCGGCTGCGAGCTGTGCGCCTGGGCCTGCCCGGCGGACGCGATCTACGTCGAGGGCGCGGACAACACCGACGAGGAACGCTACTCCCCGGGCGAGCGCTACGGCCGCGTCTACCAGATCAACTATCTGCGCTGCATCCTGTGCGGCCTGTGCGTGGAGGCCTGTCCGACCCGCGCACTGACCATGACCAACGAGTACGAACTCGCCGACCGGTCCCGCGAATCGCTCATCTACACCAAGGAGGAGCTGCTCGCGGGCCTGGAGGACAGGATGGTCGACACCCCGCATGCGATCTACCCCGGCATGACGGAGAAGGACTACTACAAGGGCCTGGTGACCGAATCCGCACCGGGGACCGTCCGTCAGGTCGCGGTCTCCAAGGGCGAGAAGCCGGACTCCGAGGGCAAGGGGGCGACGGCATGACCGGTCTGGCCGCCGCGGCCTCCATGACCTCCACCGGCGAGGCCGTGCAGTTCTGGCTCCTGGGCATCGTCGCCGTCGGCGGCGCGCTGGGCACGATCCTGATGAAGCGGGCCGTGCACAGCGCGCTCTCGCTCGCCGGGACCATGATCGTCCTGGCGGTCTTCTACCTCGCCAACGGCGCGTACTTCCTCGGTGTCGTCCAGATCGTCGTCTACACGGGCGCGATCATGATGCTGTTCCTCTTCGTCGTCATGCTCGTCGGCGTCACGGCCGCGGACTCCCTCAAGGAGACGCTCAAGGGCCAGCGGTGGCTCGCCGCCGGGGCGGGCATCGGCTTCGGCATCCTCTTGATCGCCGGCATCGGCAACGCCTCGCTGCGGGAGTTCAACGGCCTGGGCGAGGCCAACGCCGGCGGCAATGTGCAGGGCCTGGCCGCGCTCATCTTCACCAAGTACGTCTACGCCTTCGAAATCACCGGCGCCCTGCTGATCACGGCGGCCGTCGGCGCGATGGTGCTCACCCACCGGGAGCGTACGGAGCGCGCCCGGACCCAGCGTGAGCAGTCCGAGGCGCGGGTCCGCGAGGGCAAGCAGGTGCCGCCGCTGCCGGCCCCGGGGGTCTACGCCCGGCACAACGCCGTCGACATCCCGGGCCTGCTGCCCGACGGCACCACGTCCGAGCTGAGCGTCAGCCCGACGCTGCGCGAGCGGGGCCAGGTCCGCGATGTCTCCGGTGAGTCGCTCGCCGAGCTCAAGGCGCTGGAGCGGCGCTCCGAGGACTGGCTGGGCCGGAGCGCCGAGGACGAGCCCGGGCCCCCGTCGTCCGGTGGCCCGGCATCGAAGGAGCACAAGGAGGGGGCCAAGAAATGAATCCGGTCAACTACCTCTATCTCGCCGCCCTGTTGTTCACCATCGGCGCGGCCGGGGTGCTGATCAGGCGGAACGCCATCGTGGTGTTCATGTGCATCGAGCTGATGCTCAACGCCTGCAATCTCGCCTTCGTCACCTTCTCGCGGATGCACGGGAATCTGGACGGCCAGATCATCGCCTTCTTCACCATGGTCGTCGCGGCGGCCGAGGTCGTGGTCGGCCTGGCCATCATCGTGTCGATCTTCCGCACCCGTCATACGGCCTCGGTCGACGACGCCAGCCTGATGAAGCTGTAAGGGGTCGCACAAAGTGGAGAACTTGATCGCGCTGCTTGTCGCGGCACCGCTTGTCGGTGCGGCCCTGCTGTTGTGTGGCGGAAAACGGCTCGACCGCACCGGCCACCTGATCGGCACGCTGTTCTCGGTGGCGTCGTTCGCCCTCGGGGCGGCGCTCTTCGCCGACATGCTCGGCAAGGGAGCCGATGACCGTACCCTGCATCAGCATCTGTTCACCTGGATCCCGGTCGGCGGCTTCCGGGCCGACGTCGCCTTCCAGCTCGACCAGCTGTCGATGACCTTCGTCCTGCTGATCACGGGTGTCGGATCGCTGATCCACATCTACTCGATCGGCTATATGGCGCACGACGAGCGGCGCCGCCGTTTCTTCGGCTATCTCAATCTCTTCCTCGCGGCGATGCTGCTGCTCGTCCTCGCCGACAACTACCTCCTGCTGTACGCCGGCTGGGAGGGCGTCGGCCTCGCCTCGTACCTCCTCATCGGCTTCTGGCAGCACAAGCCGAGCGCGGCCACCGCCGCCAAGAAGGCGTTCCTGGTCAACCGCGTCGGCGACATGGGCCTGTCCATCGCGATCATGCTGATGTTCACGACGTTCGGGACCTTCGCCTTCGCCCCGGTGTTCGCGGCCACCGACCGCACCGGCCAGGGCACGCTGACCGCCCTCGGGCTGTTGCTGCTGCTGGCCGCCTGCGGCAAGTCGGCCCAGGTGCCGCTGCAGTCCTGGCTCGGTGACGCGATGGAGGGCCCGACCCCGGTCTCGGCACTGATCCACGCCGCCACCATGGTCACCGCCGGCGTGTATCTGATCACCCGCTCCGGGGCGATCTTCAATGCCGCGCCGACCGCCCAGCTGGCGGTCGTCGTGGTGGGCGCGGTCACCCTGCTCTTCGGTGCGATCGTCGGTTGCGCCAAGGACGACATCAAGAAGGCGCTGGCCGGCTCGACGATGTCGCAGATCGGGTACATGATCCTGGCCGCCGGTCTCGGCCCGATCGGCTACGCCTTCGCGATCATGCATCTGGTCACCCACGGCTTCTTCAAGGCGGGCCTCTTCCTCGGCGCCGGCTCCGTGATGCACGGCATGAACGACGAGGTGGACATGCGCCGCTACGGCGGCCTGCGGAAGTACATGCCGGTCACCTTCGTCACCTTCGGCCTCGGCTATCTGGCGATCATCGGCTTCCCCGGGCTGTCCGGCTTCTTCTCCAAGGACAAGATCATCGAGGCGGCGTTCGCCCGGGGCGGCACCGAGGGCTGGATCCTCGGCGGCGCGGCCCTCCTCGGCGCCGCGATCACCGCCTTCTACATGACGCGGGTGATGCTGATGACGTTCTTCGGCGAGAAGCGCTGGGACCCCGCCGAGGTACATCCGCACGAGTCGCCCAAGGTCATGACGATCCCGATGATCGTGCTCGCCATCGGATCGGTCTTCGCCGGCGGGCTGTTCAGCATCAACGAGGTCTTCGTGAAGTGGCTGGAGCCGGTCACCTCATTCGCGCACGGCCATTCCCCGGTCAGCGCCACCACGGTCACCGCCGCCACGATGGTGGTGCTGGTCATCGGGGTCGGCATCGCCTGGGGGATGTACGGCCGCAGGCCCGTCCCGGCGCTCGCCCCGCGCGGCTCGCTGCTGACCCGGGCCGCCCGCCGCGATCTGCTGCAGGACGACTTCAACCACGTCGTCTTCGTCCGCGGTGGTGAGCAGGTCACCGGCACGCTCGTCCAGCTCGACCGCTCCCTGGTGGACGGTGCGGTCAACGGCACGGCGGCCTCGATGGGCGGACTCTCCGGCCTGCTGCGCCAGTTGCAGACCGGCTTCGTCCGTTCCTACGCGGTCCAGATGCTGGGCGGCGCCGCCGTTCTCGTCGCCGCGACCCTGCTGATGAGGGGTGTCTGAGCCATGTCGTTTCCCCTGCTGACGGTGGTGGCCGTGGTGCCGGCGGCCGGTGCGATCGCCACCGCCGCGCTGCCCGCCGCCAAGCGCACCGCGGCCAAGTGGCTTGCGCTGCTGTTCTCGCTGGCCACCTTCGCGCTGGCGCTGGTGGTCGCGTTCCGCTTCGACCCCGGTTCCAAGAGCCCCTACCAGTTCACCGAATCGCACGCCTGGATCAGCGACTTCGGTGTCCGCTACGAACTCGGCGTGGACGGCATCGCGGTCGCCCTGATCGCCCTGACCACCCTGCTGATCCCCTTCATCATCCTGGCCGGCTGGCATGACGCCGACCCCCTGGAGACCGCGTCCGACGGTGGCTCCGCCACGGGCACGCCCCGCCGCTACAGCTGGCGGCCCACCCAGGGCTTCTTCGCGCTGATCCTGGCCGTCGAAGCGATGGTGGTCATCTCCTTCGAGGCCACCGACGTCTTCGTCTTCTACATCTTCTTCGAAGCCATGCTGATCCCGATGTACTTCCTCATCGGCGGCTTCGGGGACCGGGCCGGCGGCGACGGCGAGGACGAGGCCGCGAGCCGGCGGTCGTACGCCGCGGTGAAGTTCCTGCTCTACAACCTCGCCGGCGGACTGATCATGCTGGCCGCGGTGATCGGGCTCTACGCCGTCACCGCCGACCAGCTCGGCAGCGGCACCTTCTCGCTCCAGCAGATCGTCGAGGCGCGGGCGGCCGGCAGGCTGGACATCGGCACCGGCACCGAGCGGCTGCTCTTCCTCGGCTTCTTCTTCGCCTTCGCGGTGAAGGCGCCGCTGTGGCCGCTGCACACCTGGCTGCCGAACGCCATGGGCGAGTCCACCGCACCGATCGCGGTGCTGATCACCGCGGTGGTCGACAAGGTCGGCACCTTCGCGATGCTCCGCTTCTGCCTCCAGCTCTTCCCGCAGGCCAGCAGCTGGGCGACGCCCGCCATCCTGGTCCTCGCGCTGATCAGCGTGCTCTACGGCGCGCTGCTGGCGGTCGCCCAGCGGGACATCAAGCGTCTGATCGCCTACGCCTCGATCTCCCACTTCGGCTTCATCATCCTGGGCATCTTCGCGATGACCTCCCAGGGCCAGGGCGGCGCGACGCTCTACATGGTCAACCACGGCATCTCGACCGCCGCGCTGATGCTGGTGGCCGGCTTCCTGATCAGCCGCCGCGGCTCCCGGCTGATCGCGGACTACGGCGGCGTCCAGAAGGTCGCCCCGATCCTCGCCGGTACCTTCCTCATCGGCGGTCTGGCCACCCTCTCGCTGCCCGGTCTGGCACCGTTCGTCAGCGAATTCCTGGTCCTGGTCGGCACGTTCAGCCGCTATCCGGTGATCGGCATCATCGCCACCCTCGGCATCGTGCTCGCCGCGCTGTACGTCCTCGTGCTCTACCAGCGGACGATGACCGGGCCGGTGAAGTCCGAGGTGACCGGCATGCCCGACCTCCGGGTGCGGGAGCTGGTCGTGGTGGCGCCGCTGATCGCGCTGCTGCTCTTCCTCGGGGTGTACCCCAAGCCGCTCACCGACCTGGTCAATCCGGCGGTCGACCACACCCTGTCCGTCGTGGACAAGAAGGATCCCAAGCCCACTGTGCAGGTGGACGCCGTGCCCGGCGGAGGCCGGCACGGCCACGCCGTGCGTGATCAAGACGTGGAGGCCGCGAAGTGAGTTCCGTGGCAAGTGTCCACAGCCTGTGGACAGTGGCGGCCGGCGCACCGGGCAAGATCCCGGCGCCGCACATCGAGTACACCGAGCTGTCGCCGACGCTGATCGTCCTCGGCGCGGCGGTGATCGGCATCCTGATCGAGGCGCTGGTCCCGCGCCGCAACCGCTACTACTCCCAGCTGCTGCTGTCGCTGGTGGCGCTGGCCGCCGCGTTCGCCGCGGTGATCGGCCTGGCGGCGGGCGGCTTCGGCTCGTCCAAGGCGCATATCGCCGCGATGGGCGCCATCGCCGTCGACGGCCCCGCGCTGTTCCTCCAGGGCACGATCCTGCTGGTCTCCCTGATCGCCGTCTTCACCTTCGCCGAGCGCCGGCTCGACCCCGCGGCACACGGCAACCGGGTGGACTCCTTCGCCGCCCAGCCCGCGGCCGTCCCCGGTGGCCCGGCCGAACAGGCCGCGGTCAAGGCCGGGTTCACCACCACCGAGGTCTTCCCGATCGTGCTCTTCGCGGTCGGCGGCATGCTGATCTTCCCCGCGGCCAACGACCTGCTGACGCTCTTCATCGCGTTGGAGGTCTTCTCCCTCCCGCTGTACATCCTGTGTGCGCTGGCCCGCCGCCAGCGGCTGCTGTCGCAGGAGGCCGCGGTGAAGTACTTCCTCCTCGGCGCCTTCTCCTCGGCCTTCCTGCTCTTCGGCGTGGCCCTGCTGTACGGCTACGCGGGCACGGTCGGCTACGCCGGGATCGCCCAGGTGGTCGCGGACGGCGCCAAGCAGATCGATCCGGCGCTGGCCGGCACGATGGGCAATGACGCGCTGCTGCTGATCGGCGCGGCGCTGGTGCTGATGGGGCTGCTGTTCAAGGTCGGCGCGGTCCCGTTCCACATGTGGACCCCGGACGTCTACCAGGGCGCCCCGACCCCGGTCACCGGCTTCATGGCGGCCGCCACCAAGGTCGCGGCCTTCGGCGCGCTGCTGCGTCTGCTGTACGTCGTGCTGCCGGGGATGCGCTGGGACTGGCGGCCGGTGATGTGGGGCGTCGCGATCATCACGATGCTGGGCGGCGCGATCGTCGCGATCACCCAGACCGACATCAAGCGGCTGCTGGCCTACTCCTCCATCGCACACGCCGGGTTCATCCTCGCCGGTGTCATCGCCACCAGCGAGGACGGCGTCTCCTCGGTGCTCTTCTACCTCGGCGCCTACTCCTTCGTGACGCTCGGCGCCTTCGCCGTGGTCACCCTGGTGCGGGACGCGGGCGGCGAGGCCACCGCGCTGTCCAAGTGGGCCGGTCTCGGGCGGCGTTCGCCGCTGGTGGCCGCGGTCTTCGCGGTCTTCCTGCTGGCCTTTGCGGGCATCCCGCTGACCTCCGGGTTCGCCGGGAAGTTCGCGGTCTTCAAGGCGGCGGCCCAGAGCGGCGCGGGCTGGCTGGTGGTGGTCGGTGTGGTCTCCTCCGCCATCGCCGCGTTCTTCTACATCCGCGTCATCGTGCTGATGTTCTTCAACGAGCCCAAGGCGGACGGCCCGACCGTCGCGGTGCCCAGCCCGCTGACGACCACCGCCATCGCCATCGGCGTCACCGCCACCCTGGTGCTCGGCCTGGCGCCGCAGTACTTCCTCGATCTGGCCGGCCATGCCGGGGTCTTCGTGCGCTGAGCGCGGCCCGGCGGCACGGCAACGGCCGTCGTCCGGAACCCTCGGGGGGCTCCGGGCGACGGCCGTTGCCGTACGGCGCGGCGGTCAGCTCTTGGGCATCCCGCTCGGCAGCTGCGGCATGTCGGGGATCTTCACGCTGCCGTCGCTGGACTTGGTGAACTTCTCGGTGGGGCCGTTCTTCCAGTCGACGGTCAGGGTCTTGCCGTCCGCGCCGGGCTTGAGGGTGCCCATGGTGCGGGTGGTGTCCCCGTCGGTGCACTTGAGGGCGGCCATGGTCATCCCGCCCATCTCCTGGACCTTGCCCAGGCAGGCGGCCTTGTGCCCGTTGCTGAACGCAACGGTGCCCTTGCTGATCACGAGGATCAGCGGCTTGCTGCCCGAGCCGGACTTCCAGGCACCCTCGACCGCGCCGCCGCTCGCGGGCTTGTCGGCGCCTCCCGGAGTCGACGGCGCATCCTGCGGCGCCTTGCTCGGCTTGCTGTCGCTGCCGGTGTCGCCGCTGCTTCCGCAGCCGCTGAGCAGCATCGCGGCGATGGCTGCCGCCCCGGCGATCTGCGCTGCCTTGCGCACGTACGTCTCCTAGCTCGTGGATCAGGGTGACGCGAGGCTAACAGCGGCCCCGGCCGCCGTTCGACCCGTCCGCACGATTGCGGCAGCGCCGGTACGGAGTTGGTGTGGGGCTGTGACGTAGGCCCGGACGTACGGGGATCGAGGGACACCCGCACGGGGGAGGAAGGGATGGACGCACGGGGATGAAGAGGGGGGATAAGGGGCACCGGGCCGGTTCAGTCCCCTCCCGACGACTTGTCCGCCCGTACCGCGCGCTCGACCGCGTGCACCACCCCGAGCTCCTGCGCGAACCGCTTCATCGTGCGGCGGGTGGAGCGGTGCTTGCGGCCCGCCAGGATCTTGCGGTCCAGGTCGGTCGCCGAGACCAGCGCGGCGAGCACCCGGCTGCGGCGGTCCGGGAACCCCGCGGCCTGCGCCGCCGCGAAGCGCTCCCGGACCGGCCCCGGAAGATCCACCGCCCCGGCCGGGAAACGCGTGTACGGGAAGAGGCCCAGCGCGCGCCGGGACTCCCGGCGCAGCGCCCCGCGCTCCACCAGCCGCCGCAGGCACAGCTCCCGGACCGGCCGGCCGGCGCGCTGCACCCAGCGGTGGGCGGGGACGCCCCGGCGCTGCTTGGCCGGCGCCGGCAGCGCCGCCAGCGCGCCGGCCAGCACCGGATCGCGCGGCGGCAGCGGATTGACCACCGTGATCCGGCCGCCGCGCTCCACGGTGATCCGCCCCGCCGCCTCCAGTTCGGCCAGCGCCGCCCCGGCCAGGCCCCACTGCAGATGCCGGGGATTGTTCCGGGGCCGGCCGCGGACCGGGTCGAGGGCGAGCAGCAGCAACTCCTCCGGGAGGGTGAGCGGCGCGAGGGTCATCGCGCGGGCAGGACGCGTCCGCTGACCTCGCCCAGCCCGATCCGGGCCCCGTCGGGGCCGGGGGCCCAGGCGGTGAGGGTGACCTCGTCGCCGTCCTGGAGGTAGGGGCCCTTGCCGTGGGTGAGTTCGAGCAGGCAGCCGAGCTGATCGGGTTCGGGCCCGGAGACCGTGCCGGAGGCGAAGAGATCGCCGGTGCGCAGCGAGGCGCCGTTGACGGTCATATGGGCGAGCTGCTGGGCCGCCGTCCAGTACATGGCCGAGAACGGCGGCCGGGAGACGGTCTCGCCGTTGATCCGTACCTCGATCCGGAGATCGATGCCGCCCGGCTCCGCCGCCGAGTCGTCGAGGTAGGGCAGCAGCGGGAAGTCCCGGGCGGGCGGCGGTGTCCGGGCCTCGTCGAGGGCGTCGAGCGGGGTGATCCAGGCGGAGACGGAGGTGGCGAAGGACTTGCCGAGGAACGGGCCGAGCGGCACGTACTCCCACGCCTGGATGTCACGTGCGGACCAGTCGTTGACCAGGCAGACGCCGAAGACGTGGTCGCGGAAGGAGCCGAGGCCGACCGGTTCGTGGAGCGTGGAGGGGGCGCCGACGACGAAGCCGACCTCGGCCTCGATGTCGAGGCGGAGGGACGGGCCGAAGGACGGCAGCTCCTCCTCGGGAGCCTTGCGCTGACCCTGCGGCCGTACGACCGGGGTGCCGGTGGGGACGACGGTGCCCGCCCGGCCGTGGTAGCCGATCGGCAGATGCTTCCAGTTGGGGGTCAGCACCTCGCCGTTGGGGCGGAAGATCCGGCCGACGTTGGTGGCGTGGTGCTCGCTGGAGTAGAAGTCGACGTAGTCGGCGACCTCGAAGGGGAGGTGCAGGGTGACCTCGTCCAACGGGTGGAACAGCGGCGCCACTTCGTCGTGGTGCGCGGGGTCGGTCACGGCGCTGCGGACGGCCGCGCGGATCTGCTGCCAGACGGGCCGGCCGGCCGCCAGCAGGGGGTTGAGGGTCGGTGCCGCGAGCAGTTCGGCATGCGGATGGATGGCGGCGGGCAGGGCGCTCGGCAGGGCGCTCAGATCGAGAACCCGGTCGCCGTAGCGGACGCCGATGCGGTGCCGGCCGGGCGCGTCGGCCGTGCTGAAGACGCCGTAGGGGAGGTTGTGCGGGCCGAAGGGATCGCCTTCCGCCAGGTCGAACGGGCTCTGCTCGGGCATGGACAGCTCCTCGCGTTCGTCGTCGCCGGTGGGCGGCCGGGCCCGGTGGCCCGCAGGCCGTGCGGCCCGTTGATCAGAGTACGGGCGGGCGGCGGCCGTCGGGCGGGTTGGGGCGCGACGGCGTGGATGCGTACGAAGACGGGGGCCCATCGCGCCGTGCGCCGCGCCCCGGCGCCTCTGCAATGTCCGGAAAAGCCTTGCTGCACTACGCAATTCGGGCCTAGCTTCCTTTCCTGGCACGGGCCGGGGAGGGGGCCGCGCACCCCGCACGCCCCGGCGCGGCCCGCCGGCACCGAGCTCGTCCGGTGGCCGGCGGTGACCCGCTGCCGTTCCTCACGAGGCTCGCGCGGTCCGTCGGGCCGGGCGCCGGATATCTGATGCAGCTGCGGCGGGGGGCCGCCGGGCGGGTGCCACGGCACCGATCGAGCAAGGGGAGGGGCCGAATTGAACACTCCGGTAGCGGTGGTCGGGGCCGGGCCGTACGGCCTGTCGACGGCCGCGCACTTACGGGCGCGCGGTCTTCCGGTGCGGGTCTTCGGGCAGCCCATGGTGAGCTGGCGCGCGCGGATGCCCGCGGGGATGCTGCTCACGTCGACGCCGGCGGCCTCCAGCATCGACGCCCCGCAGCCCGGCCACGGCCTCGGTGACTTCTGCGCGGCGACGGGGGAGGGGCCGTACGAGTCGGACTGGGACCTCGTCCCCGTCGAGTCCTTCGTCCGGTACGGGCAGTGGGTGCAGCAGCGGCTGGTCCCCGATCTGGAGCAGGTCCGGGTGGTCTCGGTCGACCGGCGGGCCGACGGCTTCGAGCTGAAGCTGGACAGCGGTGAGCAGGTCGGCGCGCGGGCGGTGGTCGTCGCCACGGGGCTGAGCGGGCTGGCGCAGCTGCCGCCGGAGCTGGCCGCCGCGATCCCGGACGGCCCGTCCGCCACCGGGCCGGTCTCGCACAGTTCGCAGCACCACGACCTGTCCGCGCTGGCCGGCCGGTCGGTGGTCGTGATCGGCGCCGGGCAGTCGGCGCTGGAGAGCGCGGTGCTGCTGGCCGAGGCGGGCGCGGAGTCCGTACGGGTGGTGGCGCGCGGCCCCGCCGCGGTGGGCTTCGGCACGCCGCCGGACCGCCAGCCCCGCCTGCGGCCGTCCTCGCCGTTCGGCAACGCCTGGTCGCTGCATGCGGTGTCGTACCACGCCGGCGCCTTCCGCCGGCTGCCGGTGCCCGCGCGGCGGTATCTGGTGCGCCGGGTGCTCGGCCCGCGGGGGGCGTGGTGGCTGCGGGACCGGTTCACCGGCCGGGTGCGGGTGACGCAGGGCCGGCGGATCGTGCGCGCCACGGTCCGCGACGGCCGCCCCGTCCTGGCGCTGCGCGGCGCCGACGGGCAGGGCGGGGAGCTCGTCGCCGATCATGTGCTGGCCGCGACCGGCTACCGGATGGATCTGGCGGCGCTGGACTTCCTGGGGCAGGGGCTGCGCACCGGGATCGTGACGCGGGCCGGCGGGCCGCTGCTGACCGCCGGCTTCCGCTCGTCCGTACCGGGGCTGTACTTCACGGGGTTGCCGGCGGCCGCCTCGTTCGGGCCGGTGATGCGCTTCGTGTGCGGCACGGAGTTCGCCTCGCCGCGGCTGGCACGGGCGGTGGCGCGGGCGCACGGGTGAGCGGGGGCCGGCGGTCCCTGACTGCCGGCCGCCCGGCTGCCGGCCGGGTTCCGGGCGCCGGGCCTCGGCGGGGCGGCGGCCCGGGTCATCGGGGCCGGGCGGGAGAGGCGGCCCGCGGGCGGGAGCGGCCCCGGAGGAGGAGCCGCCCTCCGGGACGAGCGGCCCGGGCAGGACGGCCAGGAGGGCCCCCGGCAGGCGCGCCCCCGGCTATGGCCGAAAACGACATGCTTGTCGCCGGTATTCGGCTCTCCCGCGCCCTCCTGTGACGGCTGTGATGCGTGGGAACAGCGGGGAACGCAGGGGAGCGCACGGGCCCGGCCCCGGGCCCGCGCTCCCGCGTCGGAGGCACGTCAACCGGCGATCCGGAACGCACCTGCCAGGGGGGCACGGTGCTTCCGGGGCGGTTCGGGGGGCGGGCGCTCACGGTGATCGAACTGCGACCGGATACGCTGGCCAATGGTGGAGACAGCGACAGATCGACGTGCAGTTTGATCGTCAGCAGACAGGAGTACCCCTCGTGACCGTCGTCGGGCCCTTCGGGCTGAGCGTGCGGGACCAGGCTCTTGAGGCCGATGTCCAGGCCGGGTTGGCGGCTGTCGAGGAGGGCCTGCTGGAGGCCACCAAGAGCGACGTGCCGTTCATCACCGAAGCCGCGCAGCATCTCGTGCGCGCGGGCGGCAAGCGGTTCCGGCCGCTGCTGGTGATGCTGGCCGCGCAATTCGGTGACCCCTACAGCCCCGGCGTGGTGCCCTCCGCGGTCGTGGTGGAGCTGACACATCTGGCGACGCTCTACCACGACGACGTGATGGACGAGGCGGATGTGCGCCGCGGCGTGGCCAGCGCCAACGCCCGCTGGGGCAACTCCGTCGCGGTGCTGACCGGCGACTTCCTGTTCGCCCGCGCCTCGCACATCCTCGCCGACCTCGGACCGGACGCGGTCCGGATCCAGGCCGAGGCGTTCGAGCGGTTGGTGACCGGCCAGATCCTGGAGACGGCCGGACCGCGTGACGGCCGCGACCCCATCGACCACTACCTGGACGTCCTCGCAGGCAAGACCGGCTCGCTGGTCGCGGTCGCGGGGCGCTTCGGCGCGATGATGTCGGGCGCCGACGAGTCGACGGTCAACATCCTCACCCAGTACGGCGAGCGGCTGGGCACCGCCTTCCAGTTGGCCGACGACGTCCTGGACATCGCCAGCGATTCCCATGAATCGGGCAAGACCCCCGGCACGGACCTGCGCGAGGGCATCCCGACGCTGCCCGTACTGCGCCTGCGGGCGCGGGCCGAGAGCAGCTCCGGCACGCCCGAGGACCGCGCGCTGTGCGAGCTGCTGGCCGGCGACCTCACCGATGACGCACGGCACGCCGAGGCGCTGGCCGGGCTGCGCGCCCACCCGGCGCTCGAAGAGGCCCGGCGGGACACCGTCCGCTACGCCGAGGAGGCGCGCGCCTCGCTGGCGCCGCTGCCGGCGTGCATGGCCAAGGCGGCCCTCGAAGGCCTCTGCGACGCGGTGGTGCACCGGGCGGGCTGAGCCCTTCCCCGGGACCGTCCCCGAGAGCCGGTCCGTCATCCCCTAGGGAGTGATCAGACTCCCGGCGTACGGAGTTCCGCCTGACGTGACCGGGCGTCATACCTCAGCAGTACGACAAGTTGCTCCCGCGGGCTGACGCGTTGGGCCGGGCGATTTGGTGGGATGGAAACCACCAGAGCGCGCGGCGGACGGGCCAGTGAACCCAGGGGGGACTGGTGGACAGCGCAACAGCCGCCGCATACGACGGAGGTAGGGCACATGCCACGCAACGAACCGACAGAGGGCACCGACGGGTGGGACGGGGAGGGCTCCCCGAGGCGCCGTAAGGCGATGCGATATGCCGTACCGGTCGCGGTGGCGGGGGTGGCGGCGGCCACGATCGGGCTGGTCCCGGCGTTCGCCGGCTCGGGTTCGCCGGATCTGCCGAAGATTTCGGCGCAGGACCTGATAGCCAAGATGGCCAAGTCGGACGTCCAGCAGCTCTCCGGCACGGTCCGGGCCGGCGCGGACCTCGGCCTGCCGTCCCTGCCGGGCGGGGCCGGCGGAGCGGGCGCCTTCGGCGGCGGAGAGGGCGGGGGCGGCGGATCCGCCGAACCGCAGAGCAAGCTGATGGAGCTGGCGTCCGGTGCGCACACGCTGCGCGTCGCCGCCGACGGCCCCGACAAGCAGCGGGTGTCGATCGTCGACAAGGCCGCCGAGTACAGCCTCGTCCACAACGGCAACGAGGTGTGGGGGTACGACAGCAGCAGCAACACCGCCTTCCACCACACCGCGCCCGAGGCCGGCCGGCACGGCAAGCAGCACGCCCCCGAGGACGTTCCCCCGGGCCTGAAGAACGCCACTCCGCAGGACCTCGCGAAGCAGGCCCTCCAGGCGGCCGGCGACACGACCTCGGTCACCGTCGACGGCACCGCCAAGGTAGCCGGGCGGGACGCCTACCAGCTGCTCATCAAGCCCAAGCAGGCCGCCTCGACGGTCGGCTCGATCCGGATCGCGGTCGACGCCGCCAACGGTGTGCCGCTGAAGTTCACCCTGACCCCCAAGAGCGGTGGCGCGGCCGCCATCGACGTCGGCTTCACCAGCGTCGACTTCGCCAAGCCCGCCGCGAGCACGTTCGCCTTCACCCCGCCCAAGGGCGCCAAGGTCGTCCAGGGTGACAAGGCGGGCGCGACGGCGCAGCGCGAGTACGGCGAGGACAGCGCGCCCCGTAAGGAGAGGAAGGCCGCCACCGAGGACATGGGCGGGCTGAACGTCCTGGGCAAGGGCTGGACGTCCATCGCCACGATCAAGGGTGAGGGCTCCGGCCTGCCCTCCGGCAAGGGCGAGGGCAAGGGCAAGGGGAGCGGCGGCGACGTCGCCGGGTTCCTGGACAGCATCGGCGACAAGGTGCACGGCTCCTTCGGCTCCGGCCGGGTCTTCAGCACCCGCCTGGTCAACGCCCTGGTCACGGACAACGGCACCGTCTACGTCGGCGCCGTCGACAAGCAGGCCCTGATCGACGCGGCCAACGCCGCCAAGTAGCGGGCGCCGCAGCCTTCCCGGGTCCGCCGCGCCGCCCTGACCGGGGTGGCGCGGCGGACCCGTCGGCCCCTCCGTACGACGTGGGGAGCCCGCCGATGCCACCGCCGCCCGCACCGCGGCCGAACGGCCCGCGAACCGAAGGGCCCGGCCCGGGGCGCGCGCCGGGTGGCGACCCGGCGATCGAGACACGGGGGCTGAGCAAGGCCTACCGCGGCGGCCGGCTCGCCGTCGACGGCCTCGATCTGGTCGTCCCGCGCGGCAGCGTCTTCGGCTTCCTCGGCCCCAACGGCTCCGGCAAAACCACCACCATCCGCCTGCTGCTGGGCCTGATCGGGGCGACGTCCGGCAGCGCACGGGTGCTGGGTGCGCCGATGCCGTCCGCGGGCCGCCGGGTGCTGCCCCGGGTCGGCGCCCTCATCGAGGGGCCGGCGCTCTACGGGTTCCTCAGCGGGCGGGACAACCTCCGGCGGTTCGACGCCGCCGACCCGGGCGCCGATCCCGGTACCCGTACCGCGCGGGTCGGCCAGGCGCTGGAGCGGGTGGGCCTGGCCGCCGCGGCCGGCAAGAAGGCCCGCGCCTACTCCCTCGGCATGAAACAGCGCCTCGGACTGGCCGCCGCCCTGCTCCGGTCCCGGGACCTGCTGGTGCTCGACGAGCCGACCAACGGCCTGGGCCCGCAGGGCATGCGGGAGATCCGCGCCCTGGTCCGCGAGCTGGCGGCGGACGGCACCACCGTCTTTCTCTCCTCCCATCTGCTCGACGAGATCGAGCAGATCTGCACCCATGCCGCGGTGATGACCCGCGGCCGGCTGATCACCCAGGGCACGGTCGCCGAGCTCTCCGCCACGGTCCTCGACGCACGCGGCAACGGCCGGCTGACGGTGACCACCCCCGATCCGGCGGACGCGGCCCGGGTCCTGACGGAGCACGGCCTGACCGGCCTGCGGACCACCGGCGACCAGGTGTCGGGCGAACTGCCGCCGGTGGACATGCCGTTGGGCGGGCGCGGCGACGCGGCGGCGCCGGATCTGGCGGACCTCAACGCCGCGCTGGTGCACGCCGGGGTCCGGGTCCGCGGCTTCGGCACCGAACGCGCCTCGCTGGAGGACATCTTCGTCCAGCTGACCGGGGAGGGCTTCGATGTCGCGGACTGAGGCGGCGCCGCGCACGCCCCGACCGCTGTGGTCGCTGGGCCTGCTGCGCAACGAGATCGCCGTGACGTTCCGGCGCTGGCGCACCCTGGCGCTGCTGGCGGTGCTCGCGGGCGTACGTCGGTCTGCAGGCGCTGTACGCCCTGGTGTTCGGCTCGGCGGCCTGGGCGCGCTTCACCAGCCGGGACATCACTGCGTGAGGTCGCCGGGGGGCTGGGGCGCCGGCGTCCGTGCCGCGGCGGTCCGTGCCGCCGCCGCTTCCCGGGCCGCGTCCGCCACCTGGACCGCCTCGGCCGCGGCCGCCTCGCCCGCGTGGGCCGCGGCGTCGGCCAGTGCCGCCCGCCCGCGCCGGGCGGTCCGCAGCGCATCCCAGGTCAGCACCGTCAGGGCCGCCCACACCAGCGCGAAGCCGGCCCAGCGCTCGGCCGGCATCTCCTCACGGAAGACGGTGAGCCCCAGCAGGAACTGAAAGGTCGGCGCCAGATACTGCAACATCCCGATCATGGTCAGCGGCAGCCGCATGGCCGAGGCGCCGAAGCAGATCAGCGGCACCGCGGTCGCGATGCCGCAGCCCGCGAGCAGCAGCGCCTGGCCCACCCCGCCGGAGGTGAAGCTGGCCTCGCCGTGCAGGCCGAGGTAGATCAGGAAACCCAGTGCGGGCAGCATCTGCATCGCGGTCTCGGCGCTGAAGCCCTCGATGCCGTCGAGCTTGACGCCCTTCTTGACCAGCCCGTACGTCGCGAACGAGAAGGCCAGCCCGAGCGCGATCCAGGGCACCTTGCCGTAGGCGACGGTCATCACGACGACGGCCACGGCGCCGATCGTCACTGCCGTCCACTGCAGCGGCCGCAGCCGCTCGCGCAGAAACAGCACGCCGAAGGCGATGCTGACCAGCGGGTTGATGAAGTAGCCGAGCGAGGCCTCCAGGACGTGCCCGGCGTTGACCGCCCAGATGTAGAGGAACCAGTTCGCCGAGATGACCACGGCGCAGAGCAGGATCAGCGCGAGTCGCCGGGGCTGCCGCAGGAGCGGGCCCATCCATGACCAGCGGCGGAGCACGGCCAGGATGACGAGCGCGACGGGCAGCGACCACACCATGCGGTGGGCCAGGATCTCGGACGGCGCGGCGGCGTCCAGCAGATGCCAGTAGAGGGGCAGCAGGCCCCACATGGTGTAGGCGGCGACGCCGTAGGCGAGTCCGGCACGCTGTTCGCTTCGAGTCTGCAAGGGGACCCTCCTGGTGGCGCATCGTCGACCCTGCGAAGGTAGCGCCGCGCGGCCGGTCTGTCATGTGTGTTTTGCCATACGGTCATGACGGGACAGGTGATGACGAGGCGGGGCATGACGAGACGGTCATGACGGGAGATCCCGCCCCGTACGGGCAGGCGGCGGGCAGGGACGCGGCTCCTGTGACGTGAGCGGGCGAGGCTCCGGAAAACGGCGAGCGGGGTGCCCGTACGGGACGCCCGAGGACGTTCCCGTACGGACACCCCGCAGGTGCCCTTGAGGGTCTTGCCGTGGAGGGCCCCGCCCGGGAACCTCCGTGGACCGGCCGTCAGCCGACGACGGTCCAGGTGTCGTTGCCGGCCAGCAGGGCGGCCAGGTCGCCCTTGCCCTTCTGCTCGATCGCGGCGTCCAACTGGTCGGACATCAGGGTGTCGTAGACCGGCCGGTCGACGCTGCGCAGCACACCGATGGGGGTGTGGTGGAGGGTGTCGGCGTCGGCGAGCCGGGAGAGGGCGAAGGCCGTGGTGGGCGAGGGGTTGTGCGCGTCGTGCACCAGCACCCCGCCGAGGCCCTCCTCCCGGACGTCGATGACCTTGAGGTCGCCGGTGGCCGGGTCGCGGACCACGCCCTTGGAGCCGAAGCCGTCGGGGGCCAGGGCACCGAAGCGGATCGGCTGCCCGTGCTCCAGCCGGATCACGGCCTCCTGGGCCTGCTCCTTGTCCTTGAGGACCTCGAAGGCGCCGTCGTTGAAGATGTTGCAGTTCTGGTAGATCTCCACCAGCGCCGTGCCGGGGTGGGCGGCGGCCTCGCGCAGCACCGAGGTGAGGTGCTTGCGGTCGGAGTCGACGGTGCGGGCCACGAAGGACGCCTCGGCGCCCAGCGCCAGCGAGACCGGGTTGAACGGCGCGTCCAGTGAGCCCATCGGCGTCGACTTGGTGATCTTGCCGACCTCGGAGGTGGGGCTGTACTGGCCCTTGGTCAGCCCGTAGATCCGGTTGTTGAACAGCAGGATCTTGAGGTTGACGTTGCGCCGCAGGGCGTGGATGAGGTGGTTGCCGCCGATGGACAGCGCGTCGCCGTCGCCGGTGACGACCCAGACGGACAGATCGCGCCGCGAGGAGGCCAGGCCGGTGGCGATGGCCGGGGCGCGGCCGTGGATGGAGTGCATCCCGTAGGTGTTCATGTAGTACGGGAAGCGGGAGGAGCAGCCGATGCCGGAGACGAAGACGATGTTCTCCTTCGCCAGGCCGAGCTCTGGCATGAAGCCCTGCACGGCGGCGAGGACGGCGTAGTCACCGCAGCCGGGGCACCAGCGCACTTCCTGATCGGACTTGAAGTCCTTCATGGACTGCTTGGCCTCGGCCTTGGGCACCAGGGACAGCGCCTCGATCTGCGAGGGCCGCTCCGAGATCGCCTCAGTCATTGATGGCCTCCTTAAAGACCTCCGCAAGCTGCTCGGCCTTGAACGGCATTCCGCTGACCTGGGTGTGCGAGTGCGCGTCCACGAGGTACTTGGCGCGCAGGAGAGTCGCGAGCTGCCCGAGGTTCATCTCCGGCACGATCACCTTGTCGTAACGCGCCAGGACCTCGCCGAGATTCCGCGGGAAGGGGTTGAGATGGCGCAGATGGGCCTGCGCGATGCGCTCCCCGGCTCCCCGTACGCGCCGGACGGCCGCGGTGATCGGGCCGTAGGTCGACCCCCAGCCCAGGACGAGGGTGCGCGCGCCCCGGCCGCTCTCGTCGGCCGGGTCGTCGACCTCGATGTCCGGGACCTCGATGCCGTCGACCTTCGCCTGGCGGGTGCGCACCATGAAGTCGTGGTTGGCGGGGTCGTAGGAGATGTTGCCGGTGCCGTCCTGCTTCTCGATGCCGCCGATGCGGTGCTCCAGGCCCGGCGTGCCCGGCACCGCCCAGGGGCGGGCCAGCGTCTGCCCGTCGCGCTTGTACGGCCAGAAGACCTCGGTGCCGTCCGCCAGGTGGTGGTTGGGGCCGGAGGCGAACTGCACGCGCAGGTCGGGGAGTTCGTCGACGTCGGGGATCCGCCAGGGCTCGGAGCCGTTGGCCAGATAGCCGTCGGAGAGCAGGAAGACGGGGGTGCGGTACGTGAGCGCGATCCGGGCCGCGTCCAGCGCCGCGTCGAAGCAGTCGGCAGGCGTCCTGGGCGCCACGATCGGCACCGGCGCCTCGCCGTTGCGGCCGTACATCGCCTGGAGCAGATCGGCCTGCTCGGTCTTCGTGGGCAGGCCCGTCGAGGGCCCGCCGCGCTGGATGTCCACGACCAGCAGCGGCAGTTCAAGACTGACCGCCAGACCGATGGTCTCCGACTTCAGCGCCACCCCGGGGCCGGAGGTGGTCGTCACCGCCAGCGCACCGCCGAACGCCGCGCCCAGCGCCGCGCCGATGCCGGCGATCTCGTCCTCCGCCTGGAACGTCCGCACACCGAAGTTCTTGTGCTTGGACAGCTCGTGCAGGATGTCGGAGGCCGGCGTGATGGGGTACGAGCCCAGGTACAGCGGCAGATCCGCCTGCCGGCCCGCCGCGATCAGCCCGTAGGACAGCGCGAGATTCCCGGAGATGTTGCGGTAGGTGCCGGTCGGGAAGGCCTTCGTCGCCGGAGCGACCTCGTAGGAGACGGCGAAGTCCTCCGTCGTCTCACCGAAGTTCCAGCCCGCCCGGAAGGCGGTGACGTTCGCCTCCGCGATGTCCGGCTTCTTGGCGAACTTCGCCCGCAGGAAGGCCTCGGTGCCCTCGGTCGGCCGGTGGTACATCCACGACAGCAGCCCCAGCGCGAACATGTTCTTGCTGCGCTCGGCCTCCTTGCGGGAGAGCCCGAATTCCTTGAGCGCCTCGATCGTCAGCGTGGTCAGCGGCACCGGGTGGACGTGGTAGGCCTCCAGCGAGCCGTCCTCCAGCGGACTGGTCGCGTAGCCGACCTTCGCCATCGGGCGCTTGGTGAACTCATCGGTGTTGACGATGATGTCCGCGCCGCGGGGCACGTCCCCGATGTTCGCCTTCAGCGCCGCCGGGTTCATCGCGACCAGGACGTTCGGCGCGTCGCCGGGCGTGAGGATGTCGTGGTCGGCGAAGTGCAGCTGGAAGCTGGAGACGCCCGGCAGGGTCCCGGCAGGGGCCCGGATCTCGGCGGGGAAGTTGGGCAGCGTCGACAGGTCGTTGCCGAACGACGCCGTCTCGGAGGTGAACCGGTCGCCGGTGAGCTGCATACCGTCACCGGAGTCACCGGCGAACCGGATGATCACCCGGTCCAGGCGCCGGACTTCCTTGCCTTGCCCGCCGTTGCCGGATGCGCGCTGTTCCCCGACAAGCGCTGCGTCGGCCTGCTCGGCTGGGCTACTGACCTGGCTGGTCACTGCTTCGGACCTCCCTCGAGGGGTGCGGCGTCCCCGCCGGAGGCAGGGCTCGGGACGTGTCGTACCGACCGGTTGTCCCATAACCATCGTACGTGGGTAAGGGTGGCCTTCCTTAGGGCGGTCGCATGCTGGACGTCAACATGAGACACCGATCTGGTGTGTTTTGTCATGAAATCACCGCCCCCGTGACCCCCTCATTCATGACGCTCCGGACTCCGCCATTGGTTCTACGCCGAAAGTCCTGAGACCCGGTGGAAAACGCCTCGGGCCACCTACCTGACAGAGTGTCAGACGGTCAGGAGTTGAGGTAGGTGAGTACCGCGAGCACCCGGCGGTGATCCCCGTCACTCTGCGACAGGCCCAGCTTCAGGAAGATGTTGCTGACGTGCTTCTCGACCGCACCGGCGCTGACCACCAGCTGCCGGGCGACCGCGGAGTTCGTCCGCCCCTCGGCCATCAGTCCCAGGACCTCCCGCTCCCGGGGCGTCAGATGCGCCAGCACGTCCTGCTGACGGCTGCGGCCCAGCAGCTGCGCCACCACCTCCGGGTCCAGCGCGGTCCCGCCCCCGGCGACCCGGACCACCGCGTCGACGAACTCCCGCACCTCGGCCACCCGGTCCTTGAGCAGATAGCCGATGCCCCGGGTGGAGCCGGCCAGCAGCTCCGTGGCGTACTGCTCCTCGACGTACTGCGAGAGCACCAGTACCCCCAGGCCGGGGTGGTCCCGGCGGAGCCGGATCGCGGCCCGTACGCCTTCGTCGGTGTGCGTCGGCGGCATCCGTACGTCCGCGACCACCACGTCCGGCAGCGCGCCCCCGTCGGCCAGCTCCCCGATCACCTCGATCAGCGCCTCGGCGTCCGCCACGCCCGCCACGACCTCGTGCCCCCGGTCGGTGAGCAGCCGGGTCAGGCCCTCCCGCAGCAGCACCGAATCCTCGGCGATGACCACCCGCACCTTGTCCTCCACGGCTCAGATTCCCCCATGCCCCGTCGCGTCCCGCTCTGCCGTCTCCAGCATCCCAGCATCCGGACGGGGGCGAGGCAGGGACGGGGGATCAGCGGCGGGCCTGGCCGAGCGGCTGGCGTCCGTCGACGGCCTGCTGGTCGTGGACTCCCCGGCCGGCGGCCCGACCCGGG
>NZ_SDIG01000038.1:0-44183 GCF_004122755.1 Streptomyces sp. TM32 | reverse complement strand
GCGCCTGCGGCGGGCGGTGCCGCTGCGCGGGGCTGTGGGGTGCGGTGACGGGCCTCCGCGGGTGGGTGTCCGGACTGCTTCGCTTTACGTCCGGACACCCACCCGCTCCGGCCCGTCCCCTCCCGTTGGGGGTGGGAAGAAGGCCGGTGGGGGTGGACGTGCCTGGTCGAGCGCGCCCGGCGCGCCTTGGGGTCGTACCGAAACGGCCATCGGTGGCCCGCCCCCACTCAGCGTCACGTACTCCACTCACGGGAGGGGACGGGCCGGAGGGGCCTGTTGTGTGGACGTAAAGCGAAGCAGTCCACACAACAGGCCCCGGAGGTCCGTCACCGCACCCAACACCCACCCGGCCCGCCGCAGGCGCCACGGCGACAAACCACCACGGCGGGACAGCCGACAACGTACGACGCGCCGCAAAGCGCAGCGAAGAGCGCACCGCGAAGCGGGCGACCAACGGCGAACAACACCCACGGCGGGAAAGCCGACAACGTGGGAAGCCAAGCAAAGCGCAGCGGAGGGGCGGGAAAGCCGACAACGTGGGAAGAAGAGCTAAAGCTCAACCTCCCGCATCAGCATGCCGACCTCCGTGTTCGTCATCCGGCGCAGCCAGCCCGACTTCTGGTCGCCCAGTGCGATCGGGCCGAAGGCCGTCCGTACCAGCTTGTCGACCGGGAAGCCGGCCTCGGCCAGCATGCGGCGCACGATGTGCTTGCGGCCCTCGTGGAGGCTCACCTCGACGAGGTAGTTCTTGCCGGTGTTCTCCACGACCCGGAAGTGGTCGGCGCGGGCGTACCCGTCCTCCAGCTGGATGCCGTCCTTGAGCTGCTTGCCCAGGTCGCGCGGGAGCGGGCCCTGGATCGCGGCCAGGTAGGTCTTCTTGACGCCGTAGCGCGGGTGCGTCAGGCGGTGGGCCAGCTCGCCGTGGTTGGTGAGCAGGATGATGCCCTCGGTCTCGGTGTCGAGGCGGCCGACGTGGAAGAGCCGGGTCTCGCGGTTGGTGACGTAGTCGCCGAGGCACTGGCGCCCGTCGGGGTCCTCCATGGTGGAGACGACGCCGGCCGGCTTGTTCAGCGCGAAGAAGAGGTACGACTGGGTGGCGACCGTCAGGCCGTCGACCTTGATCTCGTCCTTCTCCGGGTCGACCCGGACCCCCTGCTCCATGACGATCCGGCCGTTGACCTCGACCCGCGCCTGGTCGATCAGCTCCTCGCACGCCCGGCGCGAGCCCATACCGGCCCTGGCCAGCACCTTCTGCAGCCGCTCGCCCTCCTGGTCACCGAAGGTCTTGGGGGTCTTGACCTGCGGCTTGTTGTGGCGGGCGCGGTTGCGCTCCTCCACCTGGGCGTCGTACTCACGGGGCCGCGCGGGCGCCTGGCCCCGGCCGCGCTGCGGACCACCCTTGGCGCCCGGCCGTGCCCCCTTGGACGCGGCGCCGGTACGGGGGCCGCCCTTGGCGCCGCCGCGGGCCGCCGCGCCCCGGCTGCCGCCGCTCTTGGCGCCTCCGCTCTTGGCGCCGCCGCCCGCGCGCTCGTCCTTGCGGCCCGAGGAGCCGCCGCCGGGGCCACCGGTGCCGCCGGATCCGCCCACGTCGTAGCGGCGCTCCTCGGGACGGGGGCGGCCCGCGCGCTGCTGCTTGTCGTCCCTCTTTCCCCCAGCCCTCGGCTGGGAGGTGCCCCCACCCGCGCCGCGGGAGTTGCCGCGCCCGCTGTCCCTGCTGTTCCTGCCGCTGCTTCGCATCAATGATCCGTCTGAGAGTCGCCGCTGTCGTCTACGTCGAACGACGGGATACCTTCCGGGGAGTCGCCCTCGACCGCGTCCGCCTCCGGGAGGAACGGTGCCAGCTCAGGGAGCTCGTCCAGGCCGCGCAGGCCCATCCGCTCCAGAAAGTAATTCGTCGTCCTGTACAGGATCGCACCTGTTTCAGGTTCCGTCCCCGCCTCCTCCACCAGGCCGCGCTGGAGGAGCGTGCGCATCACACCGTCACAGTTCACGCCGCGTACGGCCGAGACGCGGGAACGGCTGACCGGCTGACGGTACGCGACCACGGCCAGAGTCTCCAATGCGGCCTGGGTGAGCCGGGCCTGCTGGCCGTCCAGGACGAAGCTCTCCACCGCGTCCGCGTACGCGGCGCGGGAGTAGAAGCGCCAGCCGCCGGCCACCAGCCGCAGATCGAATCCGCGGCCCTGGCGGGTGTAGTCGTCGGACAGCTCGCGCAGCGCCAGCGCGACCGCGCGGCGGGGCCGCTGCAGCACCCTGGCCAGGTGCTCCTCGGTCGCGGGCTCGTCGACGACCATGAGGACGGCCTCCAGCGCGGGCTTCAGCTCCAGCCCCTCGACGCCCAGCGCCCCGGCCGGCGCCCCGGTCCGCTCCCCGGCGCCGCCGGCCCCGGACCGCGTGCCCGCCCCGGCCTCCGTGATGTCGTACGCCTCACCACCGGCCACACCGCTCATGCCTGCTCCTCCTCCGCCTGCTCCGCGGGCTCCTCCCCGGCGGCCGGCTCCCCCGGCTCCCGGTCGAACTCATCCGTGACCTGGGGCGCGGCCCCCTCGGGGCCCGTCCAGCGGACCGTCAGCTCGCCCAGTGCCTCCTCCTGCTCCAGGGCCACCACCCGCTCCCGGTAGAGCTCCAGCAGGGCCAGGAAGCGCGCCACGACGGTGAGGGTGTCCGGGGCGTCGGCGACCAGCTTCGCGAAGCCGGCCTCGCCCGCCTCGCGCAGCCACGCCATCACCACCTCGGCCTGCTCGCGCACGCTCACCAGCGGCGCGTGGATGTGGTCGACGTAGACCTGCGGTCTGGCCTTGGGCTGCATCGCCTTCACCGCGAGCCTGGCGAAGCCCTCCGCGCCGATGCTGATGACGACCTCGGGCAGCAGCTCGGCGAGGTGCGGCTCCAGCCCGACCGTACGGGGATACCGCCGGCTCTCGTCCGCCAGCCGGTCGCTGAAGATGTCCGCGATCCGCTTGTAGGCGCGGTACTGCAGAAGCCGGGCGAAGAGCAGGTCACGGGCCTCCAGGAGCGCGAGGTCCGCCTCGTCCTCCACTTCGGCCGCGGGCAGCAGCCGGGCCGCCTTCAGATCGAGCAGGGTCGCCGCGACGACCAGGAACTCGGTGGTCTGGTCCAGGTCCCAGTCCGGTCCCATGGCGCGGATGTGCGCCATGAAGTCGTCGGTGACCTTCGACAGGGCGACCTCGGTGACGTCCAGTTTGTGCTTGGAGATCAGCTGGAGCAGGAGGTCGAAGGGGCCCTCGAAGTTGTCCAGCCGGAGGGTGAAGGTGCCTTCGTCGCCGCCGTCGCCCTCCGGGGGCGCGGCTGCGGCGGCATCGGTCTGGGGGGACTCCTCCCCTGGAACGGCCGCCGCCGGCTGCGGCACGTCTACGGCCTCGGGCCCGGTGGCCGGATCGAGTGCCTGAGGCCCGTCCGCCGCGTCGTGGGCCCCGGACCAGACCGCCGGGTCCCCTGCCGGGGGCTGCTCCGGCGTCTCGGGCGGCTGGGGCGCATCCGACTCCGCGGCTGCCTCGGCCGCCCCGCGCCCGAGAGGTCTGCGGGCGCGGGGCCGGGGGGCATCGTCGTGGGTCGTCGGCATCGCGGTCCATGCTGCTGTGGTCCCGTGCCGGGGGCGACGGGCTGGTCACGGGCGGGACACCCCGCCGAGGAGGCAGGCTATCCCGTCTCCGCCCTAACGCCCGCGCAGCCGCCGCACCAAGATGCTGGCGTCGCCGCGCGACTCCAGGTCGGCCAGGACGACGGCGACCGCCTCGCGGACGATCCGGCCGCGGTCGACGGCGAGGCCGTGCTCACCGCGCAGCACCAGCCGGGCATGTTCGAGGTCCATGAGCTCCTCGGCGGAGACATAGACGGTGATCTTCTCGTCGTGCCGTTCCCGGCCGCTGGGGCGCCGGTTGGCACCGCGGCCACCACGCCGCCGGCCCTGGCCGCCGGCCTGCTGCGCGGCCGCGCCGGCCGCGTCGGAACCGGCCTGGCCGCCCTGGCCCGCCTGACTCCGGTGGGACTTGGCCGCCTCGCCGTCCGCCTCACGGCCGGTGTGCTCGGCCGGGGAGCCGACGGCGGGCACCCGCGGCGGGGTGGCCGGTCCGCCGTCGCCGGCGGTGGCTGCCGGGGTGTCAGCCCCGGTTCCGGGCCGACGGGTGCGGACCGCGGTGGCCGCCTCCTGCCCGTCCGCCGCCGGATCGGGTTCGCCGGCCGGTGCGGGCACCCGGGGCGCCTCGCCGGGCGCCGTCGAGCCGTTCGCCTGCCGGCGGGGGCTGGAGGGCTGCAGCCCCCCTCCCCCGGTGGTACGGAACAGTTCGTCGGCTCCCGGCAGACTCACTCGGCGTGACACCGGGCGAGCACCTCCCTGGCGAGCTGGCGATAGGCGGCGGCGCCGACGGAGTTGGAGGCGTAGGTGGTGATCGGCTCGCCCGCGACGGTGGTCTCGGGGAAGCGGACCGTACGACCGATGACGGTGTGGTAGACGTGATCGTCGAACGCCTCGACGACGCGGGCCAGGACCTCGCGGCTGTGCACGGTGCGCGAGTCGTACATCGTCGCCAGGATGCCGTCCAGCTCCAGCTCGGGGTTGAGCCGCTCCTGGACCTTCTCGATCGTCTCGGTGAGCAGCGCGACACCGCGCAGCGCGAAGAACTCGCACTCCAGCGGCACGATGACCTTGTGAGCCGCCGTCAGCGCGTTGACGGTGAGCAGGCCGAGGGAGGGCTGGCAGTCGATGACGATGTAGTCGTAGTCGGCCAGCAGCGGCTTCAGCGCACGCTGCAGGGTCGACTCACGCGCGACCTCGCTGACCAACTGCACCTCTGCCGCTGACAAATCGATATTGCTGGGCAGCAGGTCCATGTTGGGGACCGCGGTCTTCAGGAGCACCTCGTCGGCGGACATCCCCCGCTCCATGAGCAGGTTGTAGACCGTCAGGTCGAGCTCCATCGGGTTGACGCCGAGTCCGACCGACAGGGCACCCTGCGGGTCGAAGTCGACGAGCAGCACCCGTCGTCCGTATTCGGCGAGTGCGGCACCCAGGTTGATGGTCGAGGTGGTCTTGCCGACCCCGCCCTTCTGGTTGCACATCGCGATGATTTTGGCCGGTCCGTGGTCCGACAGCGGTCCGGGAATGGGGAAATAGGGAAGCGGGCGTCCGGTCGGGCCGACGCGTTCGCGGCGCTGTCGCGCGGCGTCCGGCGCGAGCGTCGCGGCGTATTCGGGGTCCGGCTCGTACTCCGCGTCCGGATCGTAGAAGTGCCCCTGGGGCAGGTCGTCGTAGTCGGCGAGACGGGCGGGTTCTCCACTGCCCCGGTCGCCGGCCATGGCGTTCACGTGATGGCCGTCCATGCTCTGGTGGGCTGTCGTGGAAATGCTCTGGTGGGCTGCGTGGGTGTGGCCCGCAACGGAGCCGACAGCCTCGCGCCCCGAGGGACCCTGGCCCCGTGCAACCACTCCTGGTTGACCACCTCCGGGAGAAAATGTCGACTCATTCACAAGTCGTCTTACCTCCTTGGATGTGACCAGGAAACTTTATCGATAGGTCAGCGTGGCACCATGCCGACGGTTGGCGACTCTATGGCGTGTCGGGCGTCCGCAGCAACACAATCCACCGGACCCGGCACGATGTGTCGGTAACCGGACCCCCCGATGTCAAGGGCGCAGGCGGTATCGCACCGATGTTTTGGGGGTGCGCGAATCGGTTAAAGGGTTACGTTCGCGGCGAGTTGAGAGTGCGTGTTCCGGAACACATGATTCCGCTGCTCGGACATGCGACCGGCCGGGCCCTGTGGACAGGACCCGGCCGGATGCTCGGCGTTGACGCGTGTCGTTGACGCCTCAGCCGAGGAGCGTGCGCAGCTCGATGTGCTCCAGGCCGTGGGCCTCGGCGACGGGCTGGTAAACCACCTTGCCGTCGTGCGCGTTCAGGCCCTTGGCCAGCGCCGGGTCACGGCGCAGCGCCTCGACCCAGCCGCGGTTCGCCAGCTCCACGATGTAGGGCAGCGTGGCGTTGGTGAGCGCGTGGGTGGAGGTGTTCGGCACCGCGCCGGGCATGTTGGCGACGCAGTAGAAGACCGAGTTGTGGACCGGGAAGGTCGGCTCGGCGTGCGTGGTGGGACGGGAGTCCTCGAAGCAGCCGCCCTGGTCGATCGCGATGTCGACAAGAACACTTCCGGGCTTCATCTTCGCGACGAGCTCGTTGGTGACCAGCTTGGGGGCCTTGGCGCCGGGGATCAGGACGGCACCGACGACGAGGTCGGCGTCGACGACGGCCTTCTCCAGCTCGTAGGCGTTGGAGACGATCGTCTGCACCTTGGTGCCGAAGATCTTGTCGGCCTCGCGGAGCTTGTTGATGTCCTTGTCGAGCAGGGTGACGTGGAAGCCGAGGCCCACGGCGATCTGCAGCGCGTTCCAACCGGAGACGCCACCACCGATGATGACGGCCTTGCCCGCGGCGACGCCGGGGACGCCGCCGGGCAGCACGCCGCGGCCGCCGGCCTGGCGCATCAGGTGGTAGGCACCGACCTGCGGGGCGATACGGCCCGCGACCTCGGACATCGGGGCCAGCAGCGGCAGCTGGCGGCCGGCCGTCTCGACGGTCTCGTAGGCGATGGCGGTGGTGCCGGACTCCAGCAGCGCGTCCGTGCACTCCTTGGAGGCGGCCAGGTGCAGGTAGGTGAAGAGCGTCTGGTCCTTACGGAGCCGGTGGTACTCCTCCGCAATCGGCTCCTTGACCTTCAGCAGCAGGTCGGCGGCGCCCCAGACCTCATCGGCGGTGTCGAGGATGCTGGCGCCGGCGGCGACGTACTCCTCGTTCGTGATGGACGACCCGAGACCGGCGTCCTTCTCGATGACGACCTGGTGGCCGTGGCGGACGAGTTCGTTGACTCCGGCGGGCGTGATGGCCACGCGGAACTCGTTGTTCTTGACCTCGCGGGGGATGCCGACCTTCACGTCGATCACGGTCCTTGAAAGAGAGGGTGCAGGAGGAATTATCCCCTCATGCGCTGCATGACGGAACTGACCGCGCCGAACGCGGCCCCGCCAGTCTATTGAAGGAGCTCTTCTTGTCTAGCCTTGCAAAGCAATAATCTTTCGGAGTAGCACTACCGATTTCGTAGGTCACTCGGGGTAATCGTCGAGGAGTCGCTCTCCCACGGAACGATGGAGCCGTGCCGCCGCGGGATCGCCGAGCCGGTCGAGGGTGTCCGCAATCCGTAGGTGCAGGGCCGCCTCCAGCCGTCCGTCGCCCGCCTTACGGGCGACGTCGAGGGCTTCGAGGCAGGTCCGCAGAGCCTCCTCGGGCCGTCCCGCGTACTCCTGCACCCGGGCCATCTCACCGGTCGCCCGCGCCTGCCCGGACACCTCACCGAGCCGGCGGTACGTCCTGGCTGCCGCCCGCCAGGAGGTGAGCGCCTCGCCCCATCGGCCCGCGTAGGTGTGTGCGCTGCCGATCCGGCCGTAGAGCCGCGCCGCGTCGGCGCCCTCGCCACGGGCCAGCCGCAGCTCCAGCGCCCGGCCGTACCAGTCGGCGGCCCGCTGCCAGTCGCCCAGCTCGGTGTACGTACCGCCCAGGGACTCCAGCGCCCGGCCGGTGGCCACCGGGTCCGGCACCGAGCGGGCCGCCTCCAGCGCGCTCCGGTAACGGGTGAGCGCTTGCGCGCTGCGGCCCGCCCGGCCGTCCAGGTCGGCGAGGTTGAGCAGCGCGGCGGCCCGCTCGCGGGCCAGCCCCCGCCGTTCGGCGACCTGGAGGACGAGCCCGTGCAGCGCATAGAGGTCCGGCGCGGCGGCCTCGGGGCCCTGGTGGACGAGCAGCGTGCGGGTCAGCGCGGCCATCAACCGCCGGTCCAGGGTGTCGAGTTCACCGTCCGCGACGGCGAGGGCGGCGGCGTCGAGGAGCGCCGCCCGACGGCTGCGCAGCCAGTGCGCGGCCGTGCCCTTCGAGGTGAAGCGCAGCGAGCGCGGCAGCCCGGCGACCTTCTGCCGGGCGGGCGAGTCGGCCGGCTCGCCCATCGCACGGCAGGACTGCAGCAGCCGTACGGTCCGCTCCAGCATCCGGGCGCGGGCCAGTTCGAGCTCCGCCGGGCGCTCGTGCTCCCGGAGCAGTGCGCGCACCAGCGGATCGAGGCAGCCGGGCAAGCGGTACCGGGGGTGCGCGGCGGCGTCGGGCGTACCGGCGCCCGCCACCCCGTCGTCCGGTGCGGCGAGCGGCCGCAGCAGGCCGAGCGCGGCGAAGTCGTCCAGGGTCGTGGCGGCCGCGGCCACCGAGCAGCCGGCCAGCGCGGAGGCGATGTGGGCGTCCACGAGGCCGGCCGGCGCCAGCGTGAGCAGCCGCAGTATCCGGGCGGCGGGCGCCGGCAGCGCGTCATGGGCGAGCCGGAAGGCGCGGAACAGCGGGCGGGCGCCGGTGGGCAGGTCCTCGGGCAGCGGGACGGCGTGCAGCGCCCGGCACAGATCGGCGACCGAGGACATCGGGCGGGCGGCGAGCCAGGCACCGGCCAGCACCAGTGCGGCGGGCTGGCCGCCGCACTCCTCCGCGACGCTGTCGGCGGTCCGGGGGTCGACGGTGATCCGGGTCGGTCCGGCGTAGCGGGTGAGGATCTCGACGCCGGCCGCGCTGTCCAACCCGCCCAGGGTGCACGGCCGGACGTCCGGGATCCCGGTCAGCGGCCCCTGGGAGACCACCACGACCAGGCAGCCCGGGGCGTCCGGGAGCAGCGGTTCGACCTGCTCCGCACCGGGGGCGTCGTCCAGGAAGAGCAGGGCACGGCGGCCGGCGAGCGCCCCGCGCAGCTGCTCGGTCAGTTCGTCCTCGGCGGCTCCCGGCGGGGCACCGGCACCCAGGGCGGCCAGCAGCTCACGTGCGGTACGGCCGGTGTCGGCCGGTTCGCCGCCCGGTCCGGTCAGCGTGGCCCGCAGCACCCCGTCGGGGTGCTCGCCGGCCAGCTCGCGCAGCAGTTCCTCGGCCAGTGCCGTACGGCCGGAGCCGGGGCGGCCGGCGATCAGCAGCACCCGGCTGCGGGCGCCCTTGCGGCCGGAGAGGGTGTCCAGGCCGGCGCGGGCGATGTCGGCGTGCAGCTCCTTGAGCTCACGGCGGCGCCCGGCGAAGTGCACAGGGGCGGGCGCGGGGACGGCCGGGTGGTGGGCGGCACCGTCCGGGCGGGACCGCGGGGCCGGCCTGCCGGATGCCGTCGCGGCGGGCGCCTCCCCCGCCTCCGGCAGGAGGGGCCCCCCGCCCACCGCCTGGTCCGTCACCGGTCACGCTCCCGTCCACCTGCGCGTACGAGTCCGCCGCTGGGGCGCGGACGGCACGCTGTCGAGCGTAGTTCACGGCCCGTCACGTCCGGTGCGGAGCAGGGCGGTCGAGTCACCCGATCGGATCGGCGGATCATCCGACAGACCTGTGGTGCGGCGCCGGCGGCCCGGCGGCTCAGGCCTCGAAGGGGCGGGCCGGCCACGGCGCGTCGGCCGGCCGGAGCGCGTCCAGGCCGGGGCCGCTCCGGGCCGCGGTGAGCGCGAGCACGCCGACGACGAGGCAGTTGTTGTGCAGCTCACCGGCGAGCGCCCCGCGCACCAGCTCCTCCTGCGGGACCCGCGCCAGCTCCATGTGGGCCTCCTCCTCGGAGACCTCGAACCGCTCCCCCTCCGCCTCGGACAGCTCGCGGGCGAGGAAGATCCGCACGGCCTCGTCGCAGCCGCCGGGCGTGGTGTAGACGTCGGTCAGCACCCGCCAGTCCGCGGCCTTGACGTGCGCCTCCTCGTACAGCTCGCGCTGCGCGGCGTGCAGCGGGTTCTCCCCGGGGACGTCGAGCAGCCCGGCGGGGATCTCCCAGAGCTTCTGGCGTACGGGGTGGCGGTACTGGCGCAGCACCAGCACCCGGCCCGCGTCGTCGAGCGCGACGACGGCCACGGAGCCGGGGTGGACCTGGTAGTCGCGCGAGACGGTGGACCCGTCCGGCATGACGACCTGGTCGGTGCGCACGCTGGTCTTGTTTCCGGTGAACGGCGTCGTCGTCGCGGTGACCGTCCACTCCTCGGGGGTGTCCTTGATCGCCATGGCGCGTCCTCCTGTAGGTGCCTCTATCACGCAGAAACCGGGGTACGGCCTCGAAGAACGAGGCCGTACCCCGGCAACCGTATCCGTCGCCGCGCGACTACTTCACGGCACCCGTCTTGCGCGCGACCGCGGCCTTCACCAGCCCGGCGAAGAGCGGGTGCGGGCGGGTCGGGCGGGAGCGCAGCTCGGGGTGCGCCTGGGTGGCGACGAGGTAGGGGTGCACCTCGCGCGGGTACTCGACGTACTCGACGAGCTTGTTGTCCGGGGAGGTGCCGGAGAACTGCAGCCCGGCCTTCTTCTCCAGCTCACCGCGGTAGGCGTTGTTGACCTCGTAGCGGTGGCGGTGGCGCTCCTCGACGTAGGGCTGGTCGTCGTAGACCTCGCGGACGATCGAGCCCTCGGCGAGCTTGGCCGGGTACATGCCCAGCCGCATCGTGCCGCCCATATCGCCCTCACCTGCGACGATGTCCATCTGCTCGGCCATCGTGGAGATGACCGGGTCGGCCGCGGCCGGGTCGAACTCGGTGGAGTTCGCGCCCTCGATGCCGGCGAGGTTACGGGCCGCCTCGATGACCACGCACTGCAGGCCGAGGCACAGGCCGAGCAGCGGGAGCTTGTTCTCCCGGGCGTAGGTGATCGCGCCGACCTTGCCGTCCACACCGCGGTCGCCGAAGCCGCCGGGGATGCAGACCGCGTCACAGTCCGCGAGCTGCTCGGCGGCGCCGGCCGGCGTCTTGCAGTCGTCGGAGGTGACCCACTTCACCTTCACCCGGGCCTTGTTCGCGAAGCCGCCGGCCCGCAGCGCCTCGGTGACCGAGAGGTAGGCGTCCGGCAGGTCGATGTACTTGCCGACCAGCGCGACCCTGACCTCGTGGTCGGGGTTGTGGACGCGGTCGAGCAGGTCCTCCCACTGGGTCCAGTTCACATCGCGGAACGGGAGGTCCAGCTTCCGTACGACATAGGCGTCCAGGCCCTCGGTGTGCAGCACCTTGGGGATGTCGTAGATCGACGGGGCGTCGATCGCGGCCACGACCGCGGCCTCGTCGACGTCGCACATCAGCGAGATCTTGCGCTTGATCACGGTGGGGACCTCGCGGTCGGCGCGCAGCACGATCGCGTCGGGCTGGATACCGATGTTGCGCAGCGCCGCGACCGAGTGCTGGGTCGGCTTGGTCTTCAGCTCACCGGACGGACCGATGTAGGGGAGCAGCGAGATGTGCACGACGAAGACGTTGTCCCGGCCGACCTCGTGGCGGACCTGGCGGACGGTCTCCAGGAACGGCAGCGACTCGATGTCGCCGACGGTGCCGCCGACCTCGGTGATGACGACGTCGACGTCCTCGGTCGCCATCCGCCGGATGCGGTGCTTGATTTCGTTGGTGATGTGCGGGATGACCTGCACGGTGTCACCGAGGTACTCGCCGCGCCGCTCCTTGGCGATCACGGTGTTGTAGACCTGGCCGGTGGTGACGTTCGCGGAGCCGTCGAGGTCGACGTCGAGGAACCGCTCGTAGTGGCCGATGTCCAGGTCGGTCTCGGCGCCGTCATTGGTGACGAAGACCTCACCGTGCTGGAACGGGTTCATCGTTCCCGGGTCGACGTTCAGGTACGGGTCGAGCTTCTGCATCGTGACCCGCAGGCCGCGCGCCTTCAGGAGAGCACCCAGGCTGGAGGCGGTGAGCCCCTTGCCCAGCGAGGAGGCGACGCCCCCGGTGACGAAGAGGTGCTTGGTCGTCGAGGATTTGGGCGGCATGGCCAAGAGGGGGCTCCCGTGGTCGCGAGGTGGAGAGGTGCGAGGCGGCGCCTGCCTGGGGTTTCAGGGGTGCCCTCGCTGCGGTTCGGGGGTGCCTTCACCACTGCCGTGACGTCCTGGGCGTCCCACCGGTCCACGGGGTACCAGGCTATCAGCGACCGGGCATGGTCGTGCCCGGCCGGAGGCGGAAACCCGGCGCGGGCGGCCGTGCTGCCTGCGGCACGTGACGGAGGCCACCCGTTCGGACCACTTCTCTCGTCGCGAGGGTCGCGCGGAGCACCGGGGTGCGTCGTATCCTGCTCGGACACTCGCGACGAGCCGTCCGGGAAGGCAGCACCCTCCCCCAGCTACCGCTGGGCGGTGCCCCCAGCCCGATTTCCGGTCCCGCTGCTCGGCGACGTTTCATGGGCAGGACGGACAATCACAACGTCCCATGGGGGGCGTGACTCCAGTTCGACGGGAGACGCACGTGGCCGGGCGCATCGAGGACTACGCACTTATCGGCGATATGCAAACCGCCGCTCTAGTGTGCCGGGACGGCACGGTGGACTGGCTGTGCCTGCCCCGCTTCGACTCGCCGGCGGTCTTTGCCGGGCTGCTGGGTACGGAGGAGCACGGTTTCTGGCGGATGGGCCCGGTCAACGGGCCCGGCGGTCGGCCGGCGCCCGCCGACCGCCGGCGCTACCGGGGCGATTCGCTGGTCCTGGAATCGGAGTGGGACACCCCGCGCGGCACGGTCCGGGTGATCGACTTCATGCCGCCGCGCGATGGCGCTCCGCAGCTGATCCGCATCGTGGAGGGGGTCAGCGGCCGCGTCCCGATGCGCTCCGAACTGCGGATGCGCTTCTCCTACGGCTGGGTCGTGCCCTGGGTGCACAAGGTGGACAGCCGTACCGTCGCGGTCGCGGGCCCCGATTCGGTGTGGCTGGACACCGCGGCGGAGACCTACGGCAAGGACCTGACCACGTTCTCCGACTTCACCGTCGCGCCCGGTGAGCGGATCGCGTTCACGATCAGCTGGGAGCCCTCCCACAAGCAGCCGCCGGCCGTGGCGGACCCGGAGGGCTCGCTGGAGGCCACCGAGGAGTTCTGGCGCGAGTGGGTCGAGCACTGTACGTATCACGGTCCTTACCGGGATGCGGTGGTGCGTTCGCTGATCACGCTGAAGGCGCTGACGTACGCGCCGACCGGCGGGATCGTGGCGGCGCCGACGACCTCGCTGCCGGAGTGCGTGGGCGGCGTGCGCAACTGGGACTACCGCTTCACCTGGCTGCGGGACGCGGCGATCACCCTGTCCTCCCTGCTGCGCACCGGCTACCGCGAAGAGGCGCGGGCCTGGCGGGAGTGGCTGCTGCGGGCGGTGGCCGGCGACCCGGACAACCTCCAGATCATGTACGGCATCGCCGGTGAGCGGGAGTTGGGCGAGAACGAGCTCAGCTGGCTTCCGGGATACGAGAATTCCCGTCCGGTGCGGGTCGGCAACGGCGCCGCCGGACAGCTCCAGCTCGATGTCTACGGCGAGGTCACCGAGGCGCTGCACCTGGCACACATGACGGGCCTGGCCCGCAACGACTACGCCTCGCTGCTCCAGCTCAAGCTGATCCAGTGGGTGGAGAAGCACTGGGACGAACCGGACGAGGGGATCTGGGAGGTCCGCGGCCCGCGCCGGCACTTCGTGCACTCCAAGGTCATGACCTGGGTCGCGGTCGACCGTACGGTCAAGCTGATCGAGTCCGGGGACGTCGACGGACCGCTGGAGCGCTGGAAGGACCTGCGCGAGACCATCCACCGGGACGTCTGTGAGAAGGGCTACGACAAGGAACGCAACACCTTCACCCAGTCCTACGGCTCGCAGGAGCTGGACGCCTCGCTGCTGCTGATCCCGCAGATGGGCTTTCTGCCGCCGGACGACAAGCGCGTCATCGGCACGATCGAGGCGATCCAGCGGGAGCTGTCCACCGAGGACGGCTTCGTGCTGCGCTACCCGACGTCCGGTGCGGACGACCTCGGGGTGGACGGTCTGGAAGGTGAGGAAGGTGCCTTCCTCGCGTGCTCGTTCTGGCTCGCCGACGACCTCGCGATGATCGGCCGGGTGGACGAGGCCCGCAAGCTCTTCGAGAAGCTGCTCTCGCTCCGCAACGACCTGGGCCTGCTCGCGGAGGAGTGGGACCCCAAGGCCAAGCGGCAGGTGGGCAACTTCCCGCAGGCGTTCAGCCATGTCCCGCTGATCGACACGGCGCTGCGGCTGACGGCGAGTGGGGCGTACGGAGGCTAGAGCCCCCTTCGGGGCTCCAGCCTCCCGGCGGCCTTGGGTGCCGTCCGGTTTCCGGGTGGCACCACCTCTGTTTCCGGGTGGCCCCCTTCTCCCTGTCAGAAGGGGGTCAGGGTGAGGGTGATCTCCGTCGGGGCGGGGTCCTCCATGTAGGAGGCGAAGCCGGCGACGTCGTCGAAGGCGAAGCCGTAGGCCTTGCCGTCGCGGGTCGCGGCGTGCATGGCCTTGGCGTAGTGGTTGGTCAGCCGCTGCCGGTAGAAGGTGGCCGGGTCGGTGGTGGGCTGGCTCGCGTGTCCGGCGAGGGTGGAGCGGTTGAGGGCGGCGCCCAGGACGGCGGCGACCGGGCCGAGGACCCCGTCGTTGGGGGCGGCCAGGGTGCCGTCACAGAACAGGACGTCGCGGGTGGACGGCTTGCCGAAGGAGACCGTGCGGGGGCCGGTGAAGGTGAGGGTGCCGCCGCGGGTCCGGCCGGTGAAGGTGCCCGCGTCGGTGGTGACGGTCAGGTCCTTGTTCTCGTAGGCGGACCAGGCCTCGTCGATGGCCGGGGCGAGGTGGTCGCCGGCGAACAGGCCGCTGTCCAGGCCGTGTCCGGGGGCGATGACGCGCTTGTCGTCGATCACCAGCCGTTCGAAGCCCTCGGCCTGTCGGACCGCGGAGAAGACCGCGGCACGGCCGCCGTCCTTGAGCGTGCCGGTGGTCTGCTGCCGTGCGCCGGTGAGCGTGAGGGCGAGCGGGACGCTGAACATGTCGACCATGGTGGTGTTGCAGTACATCCCGCCGGCGTGGAAGGTGAACTCGGCGCAGTCGTGCACGACGCCGTAGTTGGGGTCGCCGGAGACCCAGCCCGCCGGGTAGGCCAGCGCGGCCTTGCCGTTGCCGTCCTGGACCGCCTTGAACTTCAGCTTGCTGCCCAGTGCGGTGTAGATCCGGCCGGACATCGGGGGGAGCCGGAGGGTCGTGGTGCCGCTCGCGGCGAGCGGGATGGCGTAGTCGGTGAAACCGTCCGGCCCATTGTCGGCCAGGGCGACGGGCCGGAGTTCACCGTCCGGGGTCACATGCACCTGCCGGGTGCCGTCGTTGCCGACGAGGTAGACCCACACCGAGGAGTTGGCGAAGGCGCCGGAGCGGTTGACGAGGTGCAGGGGGATGCTTGCGGCGGACCGGCTGGATGCATCGGTGCCGGCGGGGGCGCCGTGGGCGCGGCCGGCCTGGGTGAGGCCGAGGGTGGTGGCGGCGCCGGCGGTGAGCCCACCGAGCAGACGGCGACGGGTGATCATGAGACCACTCCTGGGCGGACATGCATGCTCATGACATTCTCTCCTCGGTGCAGTGGGGGTGGTGAGGAGTTCCGTGGGACGGGAGCGCAGGGGGGAGTTCCGTGGCCGGTGCCCGCCACTCGGCGGCCGGGCATGGTGCAGCGTGAGAGCCCCGCGTGAGAGCCCGGGTGAGAGCGCTCCCACCTCCCGCGCAGTGAACCCTGCCGACCCGACGGCCACTCGTCAAGTCACCGCGTGATAAAAGGAGTTGGATGAGGTCTCAGCCGAACGGCCCCCGACCGACGCTGGAGGCGGTCGCGGCGCTCGCCGGGGTCTCCCGCGCCACGGCGTCCCGCGTGATCAACGGCGGCGCCGGTGTACGGCCCGCGGTCCAGGAGCGGGTGCACCGGGCGGTGGTCGAGCTGGGCTACGTACCGAACAGCGCGGCCCGCTCGCTGGTCACCCGCCGCACCGGAGCGGTCGCCGTGATCATCGCCGAGCCGGAGAGCCGGGTCTTCAGCGATCCGTTCTTCGGCCGCCAACTCCGCGGCATCAGCCGGGCGTTGGCCCGTGCCGACACCCAGCTTCTGCTGATGTTCGTCGAGGGCCGCGCCGACTACGACCGCATCGGCCGCTGGCTGTCGGCCGGCCACGTCGACGGGGCGCTGATGTTCTCCCTGCACCGCGACGACCCGCTGCCCGCCCTCGCCGAGCGCGCCGGACTGCCCACCGTCTACGGCGGCCGGCCCGACTGGGCGGGCGCCGGCCACACACCGCCGCCGCTGTACGTCGACACCGACAACCGGGGCGGCGCCCGCCAGGCCGTACGCCATCTCCTCGGCCGTGGCCGGCGCCGGATCGCGGTGATCACCGGACCCCTGGACCAGACCTCGGCGGTGGACCGTCTCGACGGCTACCGCGACGCGCTGGGCCCGGCGGAGCCGGATCCACGGCTGATCGCGGACGGGGGGTTCACCGCGCACGGCGGCGAGCGGGCGATGGCCGAGCTCCTTCGGGCCGCCCCGGATCTGGACGCCGTCTTCGCCTGCTCCGATCTGATGGCGAACGGGGCGCTGCGCACGCTGCGGGCGCACGGGCGGCGGGTGCCGGACGAGGTGGCGGTGGTGGGCTTCGACGATCTGGAGCCGGCGGCCTGGGCGGATCCGCCGCTGACGACGGTGCGGCAGGACGTGGAGGAGATGGGGCGGCTGATGGCCCAACTGCTGCTGCGGCTGCTGGACCGGCAGAAGGCGGACCCGGCGGAGGGGCCGGGCCCGGCGGCGCCGGCGCCGATCATCACCGAGGCACGGCTGGTGGTGCGGGAGTCGACGTGAGGGGCTCTCGGCGGGGGCCGGGCGGCCGTGGCGGGGCGGCGGCCCCGGCCACGGCGCCGCCATCGGCCGGGCCGGGGCACCGCGACCCGCCACCACACCCCCGCGCCGATCCGGACCAAGCCCCTCCGGATAGCGGACTGCGGGTACCGTTCCTGGCCATGGGGCCGGAAGCGAAGATGGAGACCGAGATCACGGTGCGCAGGGCGCTGGAGCTGCCCGCGCTGCGCCGCGGCCTGCCGGAGGTGCTGGCCGGCGGGGACCGGCTGGACCGTGCGGTGCGCTGGGTGCATGCGGGCGAGGTCCCGCACATCGCCTCGCTGCTCAAGGGCGGCGAGCTGCTGCTGACCACCGGCCTGGGGCTGGGTGCCCGGCCCTCCGAGCAGCGCGCCTTCATCCGCAAGCTCGCGGACCGCGAGATCGCCGCCCTCGTCGTGGAGCTGGGTTCCCGCTTCGCCTCGCTGCCCGCCGCCCTGGTCGACGCCGCACGGGACTGCGGACTGCCGCTGATCCAGCTGCACCGTGAGGTCCCGTACGTCACGGTCACCGAGGCGATCCACACCGAGATCATCAACAGCCACTATGCGATGCTGCGGCGCGCCGACGAGGTCCTGCGGCGCTGCACCGACGTGCTGCTGCGCGGCGGCGGCGCACCGGAGGTGCTGCGGCTGCTGGCCGGCTTCACCGGCAACCCGCTCTGTCTGGAGGCCCCCGACGGCAGCCCGCTGTACGCGGCCGGGCCGGAGGGCGACGACGGCCCCGCGGACGCCGATCCGCTGCTGGCCTGGGAGGGGCTGCGCGACACCGGCGTACGCATCGACGTCCCCGGCGGCGGCCACGGCCCCGACGCGGTCCGGGCCCGTCTCGTCCTGCTGCCCGTCAACACCCCGCTGGCTCCGGTGCACCGCATCGCCGCCGAGCGCGCCGCCGATCTCCTCGCCGTCGTCATGCTCCAGTCCCGTCAGGAGGAGGTGCTCGCCGCCCGGGGCCGCGGCGACTTCCTCGCCGATCTGGCGGAGGGCCGGATCACCGCGGCCGAGGCACCCGCCCAGGCCCGTCTGCTGGGCTTCCGCCCCGGTACGGACCCGGTCCTCCCGGTGGTGATGCGGCTGCCGGCCGGTCTCCCCTCCCCCGGTAGCTGGGCGCTGCTCGCCCAGGCCCTGCGCGAGGAACTCGCCGCGCCCGGAGTGCCGGTGCTCCTCGGCGTACGCCCCGTGGAGAACCGGGTCCCGGTGCTCGTCGCGCTGCGCGCGGGCCAGGACCGTGCGGCGCTCGCCGACCGGATCGCCGAGGCGCTGCACGCCGGGGTCGTCCGCGCCGGCCTGGACCGGCCGGCCGCGCACCGCCCGGTGATCGTCGTCGGCACACCGGGCGACTGGGCGGCCGCGGGCCCCGGGCTGCGGCACGCGGCCCAGGCGGCAGCCGCGGCCCAGGGCCTGCCGGCGGCGCCCTGGTACGACGCGCGCCGGCTGGACATCGAGCTGCTGCTGTGGCGGATGCGCGAACACGGCGAGCAGGGCGTCCTCACCGACTTCGTGGAGCGCGCCATCGGGCCGCTGCTCGCGCACGACCGGGGCGCCCGCCAGCCGCTGCTGCCGACGCTGGAGGCCTATCTGGCCAGCGCGGGCCGCAAGGCCGAGACCGCGCGCGATCTGAAGGTGAACCGGCAGACGCTGTACGACCGGCTGGCCCGCATCGCCCAGCTGCTGGGGACGGACCTGGACGATCCGCAGACGGTGCTGGGCCTGCGGCTGGCCCTGCGCGCCAGACGGCACACGGGCAAGGGGTGACGGGCGGCCATCGGGGCCGGGCCCCGGGCCCGGAGCGACCGGCCCGGCTACACCGGCTGAACCGGCTGGGCCAACTCGTCGTAGACGCTGAGGACCTGGGCGACGGTGTCGTTCTCGCTGGGCCAGCCGGCCGCCTGGGCCCGGCCCGCCTCGGCGAGCGCCGCCCGCCGTGCGGGGTCGGCGAGCAGCCCGAGAACGGTACGGGCCAGGGCGGCGGCATCCCCGTAGGGGACCAGTTCCGCGGCCCGGCCGACCAGTTCGCGGGTACCGCCGGTGTCGGTGGCGACCAGCGGCACCCCGGCGCGCAGCGCCTCCTGGGCGATCAGCGAGCGCGCCTCCCATCTGCTGGGCAGCACCACCAGATCCGCCGCGGCGAGGAGTTCGGGGACGTCGTCGCGGCGGCCGAGCAGCTGGACGGGCAGCCGCTCGGTGTCGATCCTGCGCTGCAGCGCGGCCCGCTGCTCGCCCTCCCCCGCGATGACGACCAGCGGCTGCGGATCGAGCGAGCACCAGGCGTGTGCCGCGTCCAGCAGCAGGTCATGGCCCTGACTCGGGTTGAGACGGCCGACCGCGAGCAGCAACGGGCGGTCCACCGCGCCCAGCTCGGCCCGCTCCTTGTGGCGCATCCGGTCCTGGTCCTCGGGCTCGGCCGGGGCACCACCGGACCGGGGCGCCGGAATGGCGACCGGCGCCAGCCGGGCATCGCGCGCACCCCGCTCGCGGGCCCGGTCCACCAGATCGGAGCAGGCGCCGAGGACGACGGCGGCGGCCCGCGCCACCCGCCGCTCCATCAGATGCACCAGCCCGGCCCGCGCGCCCTCGGTGTGTGCCTTGGTGTGCCAGGTGATGACCAGGGGGACCCGCCCGCCGCCCCGGGGGCCGCGCAGCCCGCGCAACGCCATGGAGGCCCGCATCCCGGCCCGCAGGCCGTGCGCATGGACGAGATCGGCGTCCCAGCAGGCGCTGCGCAGCAGAGCCACGCTCGCCGGGTCCATCCGCGGCGGGACGTGCACGAAGCGGGCGCCGGCACCCGCGAAGTCGTAGGCCTGCTCGGCCTCCGGCGTGGCACAAACGGTCACCCGCACCCCGCGCGCGACCAGCCCTTCGGCCAGCGAGCGGACATGCGCGGCGCTGCCGGCGCTGCCGTGCCCCAGCACCTGGACCGTGCGCAGCGGCGACAGCCCGTGCGCCGAGGTCGGGGTGCTGATCACGTGAACGGGGCTCCTGGGTCGGGGCGGAGGGACCGTACCGGCGGGCCGGGTCCGATGGCGGTGGGTGCTGTGGGTGGTGTCGGGTGCTGCGGCGCGCGACCCGCGACCGATCGCCGGCCCGTCCGCCCGCCCGGAGGACGGGCCGGACGCAGCAAGTCCGCCCGGGGTTGCGCACGCGCCCAGGATGCCAGCCCGGCGACGTCAATTCGGCACCGTCGGCCCGCCGTTCCGGTGGGAAGTCTCACCCCAGCGCCCACCAGATCACCCACATGGGCGACAAACCGCCCGCGCGTGTTAACGGTCCGTAGGCCGTGCCCACTCTCCGGAGTGCGCCTGCCACCATCCCGAGGGGCGCGTGCGCCGTTGGCCGGGGCGCGTCCGGAGGTTGTCCTGATCCGGGCGTACGGGAGACGGGCCGCGGAGCACACCGCTATGCCCTGGCATCGCGCTTCCACATCCACGACATCGCGGCTATTCCGGACATGCGCCACACACACCGTACGGATGCCCCGTACGGATGCCCGTACCGATGCCTCGTACGGACGGCGATCCCGTACGCACCCGTCCCCCGGAAGGGCGGCCTCCCGCCCCGGCCGGCCACCCCGGCCGTCCCGGGCGGGCCTCAGAGCGCCGCGGCCGCGCGGCTGATGCGGTTCCCCGCGGCCGCGGCGGCGATCAGCCCCACGGCGTGCGCGGCCAGTCCACGACGGCCGTTGCCCGTGACGACGGCGAGGCCGAGCGCGGCACCCAGGGCATGGGCGCCGGCGTCCCCCAGCATCGTGCGCTCTCCAAGGTCGTCGGCGGCGACGGCCGCCACCGCCCCCAACGGCGCGGCGGACAGCGGGCCCGCCGGTCCACGGCGCAGCAGCCCGGGCGCCCCGAGGGCCAGGACCGCGCCGGCCGCGCGGCCCGGCCGGACGTCGAGGAGGTTGACCAGATGGGCCGAGCCCGCGATCACCACGCCCGCCAGCAGTTTGTCGGCCGGGCATGGCTTCAGCAGCGCGCCCGCCGCGAGCCCGGCGGCGCCGATCCCGAACAGCTTCACGGCGCCGCTGGTGACCTCGCCGTCCCGGAGCGCCGAGAGGTGTGCCCGGAATCCGCGGCGGGGGTCACCGGCCCCGCACATGTCGTCGTGGACCCCGCAGCCCCCGGCGGCCAGCACCGCCAGCGCGGTGGCGGCCCGGGTCCGGGCGGACAGACCCGGGGCACCGACGGCGGCGAGCGCGGTACCGGTGGCCGTCGCGAGTCCGGCATGCAACTGCACCGTCCGGCCCGCATGGTTCGTGCGCTCCCACCGGACGGCGCCGCCCGGCGGCCGCTTCCGCAGCGCCGTGTAGGCAGCCCGGGTCGCCCCCGCCGCCGCGAGGAACAACGTGATCCGCCCCAGCGCCCCGCCGCCTGCCGCCGTCACCGCATCTCTCCCCTCGCCCGGCACCATGCCGGGCTCAACTCCCGTCACCCCAGGGGGCGTCACGCGTGTACGGCGTGCCGATACAGCAGCACGTCACAGCACCTTTCACAGCACGCCACCGCACGTTTAGCCCTTCACCCCGACCGTCACCGGCTGATCGTTGTGCAGTTCGGTGAAGAGCTTCTTCGCCCGCCGCGCGTCCCACTTCACGGCGCTGCCCTTGGGGGTCTGGAAACCGAGGCTGGAGACGGGGACATGGAGGCGGGTGCCCTTGCCGGACGAGACGCTCTTCATCGCTTCGAAGAGCGAGGTGAGGTTCCACAGGCTCATGTTCTTGTCGACGATGAGCGTGTCGAGGCCCGCGTTCATCGTGGGGTAGACCTTGGCCGGGTTGAGCAGGATGCCGGGGGTGGCCGTCTTGTGGGAGAGCGCGGCCAGGAATTTCTGCTGGTTCTGGCCGCGGCCGAGGTCACCCTGGGCCTCCTGGTGGCGCTGGCGGACGAACGCGAGCGCGGCGCGGCCGTCGAGCGTATGGCAGCCCTTGGTGAGGTTTTCGCCGGACTTCTTGTCCTTGACGGCCTTGTCCAGGCACATCGGCACCCCGCCGACCGCGTCCACGATGCCGACGAAGCCCGCGAAGCCGATCTCCGTGTAATGCCCGATGTGCAGGCCCGTGTTGTGCTCGATGGTCCGGACGAGCAGCTCGGGACCGCCGCGCGAGAACGCCGCGTTGAGCTTGTCCTTCGACGCGGCGTAGTGCTTGCCGGTTTCGGGGCGGATGTACGGCGGGATGGTCACCCAGGAGTCACGCGGCAGGCTCATCATCGTGGTGCCGTGGGCGCCGGTGTGCAGCAGGATCATCGAGTCGGTACGGCGGCCCGCGTCCGCCGAGCCGCCGGTGTGCAGGTCCTTCAGCTGCTTTCCGGAGAGGCCCTGGCGGCTGTCGGAGCCCACGATCAGGTAGTTGGCGCCCTTGCCGAGCGACGGCCGGGCGGCGAGCTTGCCGAGGTCGACGTCGCGTTCGAGCTTGGTGTCGGCCCATGTGTAGGTACCGACGGACGTGAGCAAGGTCACAGCGATCAGGACGCCGGAGAGCCGCAGGATCCGGCGGCGCCGGGTGGGGCGGGTGGCCGCGGGCCGGGTGCTTCGGCGCACGGGTCCGCCGGGGCCACCGGGTCCGCCGGGGCTGCCGTGTGAGCCCGGCCCGCCGTACGCGCCGTCTCCGCCGTACGGGCCCGACCCGCCGTACGAGCCGTCCCCGCCGTACGGGAACGCCGGGTCGGCCACAGGAGCGCCGGTCGAGGCCAGAGGGGCCGCGGCATACGGATCCTCGCCGCCCGGATGGCCGGGAAACGGTCTGGCGGCGACCGGCTGCGGCGTGTACGGGGCGGGCTGCCATATCTGCCCCGTGACGGCATGCGCCGCCTCGGCTTCGCCGCCGTAACGGCGGGTGTCGTCGGACCACTCCAGCCAGTCGCTCATGGGCGGACAGTCTGCACACTCACCGGCCCTTCACCAAATGGGCCGCAAATCTGCACCACAGGAAGGGTGTTTAGGGGAGAGAAAGCGGATTTCGTGCGGGGTGGGGTGATGAGGCGGGCGCGGTCTTCGCCCGGGAACCGGGCCCCTGACAGGCCAGACGGGCAGGCGGCTGCTGACGCCCGGAGGCCGGGCAGACACCCGGAGGCGGGGGGCCGTCCGGAGGCAGGCAGGCGCCCGGAGGCGGGGCGGGCGCCCTGTGACGGGGCCCGCCCCCAGCCGGCTCGGTCACCTCGACGACAGGCTCTGATAGGCCGGCTGCCCGATCTCCTGCGCGGCGGTCCCCGAGCGGTGCATCCGTTGCCACCTCAGACGGGTGCCCAGCAGGAAGGCCACCACCGACTGGATGACGACGAGATACATCAACTGCCGGTAGACCAGGAGCTGGAACGGCATCGCCCACAACGCCCGGATCTTCTCCCCGTCCAGGCGCAGCGCGTATGCCGCGCAGAGCAGTTGCACGAGCAGGAAGCCACCCCAGACGCCGGCCGACTGCCAGGGGCTGAGGAAGAGCACCCCGTACAACGCGAAGATGTCGACGACCGGCGCGATCAACGGCAGGGCGACCTGGAACAGTGTGAGATAGCTCAGCCCGCGGCGGCCGAAGCGCCCGGCCGGGCCCATTTCGACGACGGCCCCGCGGTGCTTCCACATGGCCTGGATCGTGCCGTAGCACCAGCGGTACCGCTGCCGCCACAACTGGCGCAGCGAGGTCGGCACCTCGGTCCACGCGACGGCGGACTCCTCGTAGACCACCCGCCAGCCCGCCTGCCACAGGGCCATCGTCAGGTCGGTGTCCTCGGCGAGGGTGTCCTCGCTGACCCCGCCGACGCCCATCAGCGCGTCCCGGCGGAAGGCGCCGATGGCACCGGGGACGGTCGGCATGCACTCCAGCACCTCGAACATCCGGCGGTCGAGGTTGAACCCGAAGACGTACTCCAGATGCTGCCATCTGCCCAGCAGGCGGCGCCGGTTGCCGACCTTGGTGTTGCCGCTGACCCCGCCGACGGCCGGGTGGGCGAGCGGCTGGATGAGGCGCTCGATGGCGTCCTGCTCGAAGACGGTGTCGGCGTCGACCATGACCACGATGTCGTACATGGCGTGGGCCAGACCGGTGTTGAGGGCGGCCGCCTTGCCGGCGTTGGGCTGCCGGATCACCCGCACCCGGGGGTCGTCGATCCAGGTGGCGAGGTCCGCCGTCCGGTCCGTGGACCCGTCGTCGATCACGATGATCTGCAACTGCCGGTGGGTCGAGGCGAGCAGGGAACGGACGGTGGACTCGATGCCCGCCTCTTCGTTGTAGGCGGGGACGAGGACCGTCACCGGGTCGGTGACCTCGCGCAGCCGGGGCGCTCCGGGACGGAACCGGGTCAGCCGCCGGACATGGGCACGGGCGAGGAAGACCAGCATCGCCAGTCGCAGCAGCCCCAGCCCGCCCGCGACGGCGAGCACCCAGGCCATTCCGCTGACGAAGGCGTGCCCCAGGGCCTTGGCCCAGATCAGGGCGGTACCCGTCCAGCGCTCGACGGCGGAGACCGGCGCGTCGGGCGAGGGCTGCCGGACGCCAGCCGTCACGGTGGTGAACTTCGCGATCCTCGGGTTGTCGAGCAGCTCCTTGGTGCCCAGGTAGGCGAGGTCGTTCTGGCTGAACTGCCGGATCACGCCCTGCGACGGCTTGCGGTACCACTGGTCGGCGGCGACCAGGGTGTACCCCTCGGCGCCGGCCTTCTCGGCGGCATTCCATTCGGCGCCGCACAGGGTGTCCACCGCGGTGGTCTGCGGCAGCCGCAGCAGCTTGGTGTGGATGCCCGCGCTGCCCGCCAGTGCCTTCTGGGTGAGCGACAGCTCCAGCGAGGCCCGTACCGGCGAGGACTCCCCCATGGCGGCGCCGGTGTAGGTCTCCGAGCCGATCTCATGGCCCTCGGCCCGGATCCGCCGCACCAGGTCCGGGTACTGAGCCACCTGGGCACCACGGAGGAAGAACGTGGCATGGGCGTGGTGCTTGCGCAGCAGGTCGAGCAGCCGGGGTGTCCATTTGGGGTCGGGCCCGCCGTCGTAGGTGAGCGCCACCGTACGGGCGGGCACCGCGGACGAGGCCACCTTGCCGTGGTCGAACCGCAGCACCGGGCCGCCCTTCTCGACGGACCTGGGCACGGGGGTGGTGCAGTCCTTGCGGGTCTTCGCGGCGTCGACCTCGTGGGTGGTCCAGCCCTCGAAGAGCAGCGCGCCGAACATCACCGGGAGGACCATGCACAGCAGCAGCCAATGGCCGCGCGGGTCACGGGACTGCCGGTGCCGGGCACGGTTCGCGCGGCGCCTCACATCGCCCCCGGGACGCCGGGAACAGGCGTCGCTGTGACCCTTCTTCGGACAACAACGGTCTGATACGGGGCATTTGCCACGTCAGCGAGCGGGTTCCGCGGAGCCCTCGCGCGCCGGGGGGAAGCATCGGCGCATGGTCGGTCATCGGATATTTTGTGCCGTTTTGTATACCGTCTGGCCTCACACATGGTGGGCGAGTGTACTCATGACGACGCCGGGGTACGCATCGCGGATCATGAGCGCCCCGGCCGTGCGCAGGAGGTTTGTAACGCCTGCTCAAGCGGCGGCGCAGAGAGAGCGGGGCTGCATCGCGGCAGCGGAACGCCCCCGTGATCAACGCGATCCCGCGGGCCGGCTCTCCGGCCTCCGTCAGCATGTGACCGTGGGTGCGCGTTCCCCTCCCGGCGGTGCGGAAGATGCTCCCGCCGGCGGCCGACGGCTCGGACGGAAGGAGACACTGCTCACATCCCGGAGTGGCGACGCTCACATCCCGGGCCGGCGACGGACGGCCTGCCTGGACGGAGCCGGCCGCGGGTGATCCGAACGCCACCCCCTAGCTTCCCGTGCGCGCCGTCTCCAGGAGTTCCTCGGCGTGCGCGCGGGCCGTCTCGGAGTCCTCCTGGCCGGCCAGCATCCGGGAGAGTTCGCGGACCCGTTCCTCGCCCTCCAGGACGGTGACCCCGCTCCTGGTGACCGAGCCGTCGTTCGTCTTCGCCACCAGCAGCTGGCGGTCCGCGAACGCCGCGACCTGCGGGAGGTGCGTGACCACCACGACCTGCGCCGACTTCGCGAGCCGGGCCAGCCGCCGGCCGACCTCGACCGCCGCCTTGCCGCCGACCCCGGCGTCGACCTCGTCGAAGAGGTACGTCGGGACGGGGTCGGAGCCGGCGAAGACCACCTCGACGGCGAGCATCACCCGGGAGAGCTCGCCGCCGGACGCGCCCTTGGCGATCGGCCGGGGCGGTGCGCCCGGATGCGGCGCCAGGAGGAGTTCGACCTCGTCGGCACCGGCCGGTCCGTAGGCCACGGTGCGGCCGCCGACCGCGATGCCGTCGGCGTCCTCGGCGACCTCGGTCTGGCGGATCTCGACGGTGACCCGGGCGTGCGGCATGGCGAGTTCGGCGAGTTCGGCGGTGACCGCGTCGGCGAAACGTTCGGCCGAGGCGGTGCGGGCGTCGGTCAACGTCTGAGCCAGCTCGCCCAGTTCCGTGCGCAGCGCGTCCCGCTCGGCGGTCAGCTCGCCGATCCGGTCGTCGTCGCCGTCCAGGTCCGCGAGTCGGGCGGCGCTCTCCTGGGACCAGGTGAGCACGGCTGCGATGTCGTGGCCGTATTTGCGGGTCAGCTGGTTCAGGGCGGCGCGGCGCTCCTCGACGGCGGCCAGCCGCAACGGGTCGGCGTCCAGACCGTCCGCGTAACTGGCCAGCTCGCCGGCCACGTCCGCCATCAGGATGCCGATCTCGCCGAGCCGCTCGGCGAGCGCGGCGAGTTCCTGGTCGTGGCTGCGGACGGCCTCCAGGGCGCGGTGGGCGCCGGCGACCAGGGTGGTGGCGTCGACGCCCTCGGGGTCCTCGGGGTTGCCGGCCAGCGCGGCGTGCGCGGCGGTCGCGGCCGAGGCCAACGCCTCGGCATGGCCGAGCCGCTCGGCCTCGGCGGCGAGCTCGGTGTCCTCACCGGGCTGCGGTTCGGCCGCGGCGATCTCGTCGAGGCCGAAGCGCAGCAGATCGGCTTCCTGGGAACGTTCCCGGGCCTGCGTCGTCAGCTCGTCCAGCTCGGTGGCGACGGCACGCAGCCGGCGGTGGGCGGCGGTGTATTTGGCGAGCGGGACGGCGACCGCGTCCCCGGCGTAGCGGTCCAGGGCCTGGCGCTGCCGGGCCGGCCGCAGCAGGCCCTGCTGGTCGGTCTGGCCGTGCACGGCGACCAGGTCGTCGGCCAGCTCCGCCAGCAGGCCGACCGGTACGGAGCGGCCGCCCACGTGGGCGCGCGAGCGGCCCTCCGCGGAGAGGGTGCGGCTGATCAGCAGCGCCCCGTCGTCCAGCTCCGCGCCGGCCTCCTCGGCGCGGACGGCGGCAGGGGCACGGGAGCCGACGCTGATCCTGCCTTCCACGACGGCCGACTTGGCACCGATCCGCACCAGGGCGGGGTCGGCGCGCCCGCCGAGCAGCAGGCCGAGGCTGGTGACGACCATGGTCTTGCCCGCGCCCGTCTCGCCGGTCACCGCCGTGAAGCCCGGGGACAGCTCGACAACGGCATCGTCAATGACGCCCAGGGACCGGATCCGCATCTCCTCCAACACGGATACGACCTTACGAGGTCCGGGTGCCGCCCCGCGACGGCCTCCCCTCACTCCTGCCCCGGCCCTGCGGAAAACCCCACCGCAAAGCGGGTGGAAGCCACATGGTGCGGGCGCCTGCCCGGCCGTCACGCTGAGCACGGCCCGGAACCGAGCCGGAACGATAGATGCCGGAACGGAGCCGGAACGGAAGGTGTGCTCCTGTCCGGCGGATCGGTGCACAGGGCGGTGCGCGGGCTCCGGCTCGCGCCGCCCGGCGACGGCGACGCCGTGCGCAGCCGCCGGGCGGGTACCCCCGCCGTCCACACCCCCGTCTTCACCGACGACGCACTCTCCGCCCGGCGCGACTCCGGCCTCACCCGCGCCAGGGAACTCCTCGCCGACGGGACGCCGGAGGAACACCCTGAGCACTCGGGGCCCCGGGCAAGCCGGTGCCCGGCTCAGATGGTGCTACCCGGGTCCTCTGCTCTTCCGGCTCGGCCCGCTGCCCTTCCGTACTCCCGTGCGGCCAGGCCGAAGACGAGGCCGCCGACCAGGAACCAGGGGTTCCACAGTGCCAGCGTCCACAGCCGCTGTTCCGGGCTGACGGCTGCCTCCTGGCCCGTTGCGTCGGCCATCAACAGCACCTCGACGGAGACGCCGCGCACCAGCAGCACCGCGCAGACACCCCAGCCCAGTGCCGTGACCGCCCGTCCTGCCAGGCCACGAGACCGCGGTCGGGCGAGACGCCATCCGAGCGCACCGCCGAGGAGGCACAGGATTCCCACGCCCCACAAGCCCACCGCCACGAACCACCCGGGGCGTTCCTCGGCCAGCGGCCCCGCTGACACGCTCAGGCCCCGGCTACCGCCCAGCGCCCAGTAGAAATGCAGCACGGCGAAAGCGACCGCCCAGGTACACGCGATACGCCCCCACCGGCCCGGTGTTGTTCTGTCCTGGGGATCTTCATACATGGCCAGGAGCATGCCACTGCCGTGGCACGCCGCCGCCGGCTTCGCCGACAAGCCAGCAAGCACACCGTCCGGGCGGCCGCGGCATCGGTGGCCGCCCGGCTCCCTCACGTGCGACCGAACACCTCGGACGGACCACACGCATCGAACGTGACCGCAGGCAACGGACGTGCCGAACGCGTCGGACGTGACCGTCTAGTGCGGTGCCCCGCGCCACCCCGCCACCGGGAGCGCGAACTTGGCGACCAGGCGGTCGGTGAAGGAGGCGTGATGCAGGCGGGCCAGGCGTACCGGGACCGCGCCGCGGCGGACCTCGACGCGGGCGCCGGCGGGGAGTTCGACGCTGCGGCGGCCGTCGCACCACAGGACGCCGTGCGGGGTCTTCGGCTGGACCTCGACGGCAAGGACCGAACGCGGCGAGGTCACCAGCGGCTTGGCGAACAGTGCGTGTGCGCTGATCGGGACCATCAACAGGGCCTCGACCTCGGGCCAGACCACCGGGCCGCCGGCCGAGAAGGCGTAGGCGGTGGAGCCGGTCGGGGTCGCACAGACCACCCCGTCGCCGCCGAAGCGGGAGACGGGCCGGCCGTCGACCTCGGTCACCACCTCCAGCATCCGCTCCCGGGCGGCCTTCTCCACCGACGCCTCGTTCAGGGCCCAGTCGGTGTGCACGACGTTGCCGTTGTTGCGGACGAGGATGTCGAGCGTCATCCGTTCCTCGACCTCGTAGGCGCGGGTGACGACCCGGTCGACGACCTTGTCGAGGTCGTCGCGTTCGGCCTCCGCGAGGAAGCCGACCCGGCCGAGGTTGACGCCGAGCATCGGGACCCCGGACGTCCGGGCGAAGTCGGCGCCGCGCAGCAGCGTGCCGTCCCCGCCCAGGACCACCAGCAGTTCGCAGCCCTCGGCCGCGCACGGCTCGGAGTCGACGCGCTCGACCGACGACGGCAGCGGCAGGTCCGCGGCCTCCTCCGCCAGCACCCGCACCCCGATGCCGCAGCGCAGCAGGCCCTGGACGACGAGTTCGGCGCTGCGGATGGCCGCGGGGCGGCCCGTGTGGGCGAGCAGGAACACCGTCCGCCCGGCACCGTTGTGCTCGTGTGCTGCGCTGCCTTCAACTGCCTGGGTAGTGGTCAACGAGGCCCCTCCGCCACTGCACGGTCGACGTCCGCCGGGTCGAGTGCAGGCGCCCCGGCGCGCAGCCACAGAAAGTACTCGACATTTCCCGAAGGACCCGGCAACGGGCTCGCAGTTACGCCAAGTACGCCAAAACCGAGCGCGGCCGCCCGCTCGGCGACGGCCCGTACCGCCTCGGCCCGCAGCTGCGCACTGCGCACCACCCCGCCGCTGCCCAGCCGCTCCTTGCCCACCTCGAACTGCGGCTTGACCATCAGCACCAGGTCCGCGTCGGGCGCCGCACAGGCGGCCAGCGCGGGCAGCACGAGTCCCAGCGGGATGAACGAGAGATCGCCGACGACGAGGTCGACGGGCTGCGAGTCGATCTGGTCGAGTGTCAGTTCCCGCACGTTGGTGCGGTCCTTGACGGTGACCCGCTCGTCGCTCTGCAGCGACCAGGCGAGCTGTCCGTACCCGACGTCGACGGCGACGACATGGCCGGCGCCGGCCCGCAGCAGGACATCGGTGAAGCCACCGGTCGAGGCGCCGGCGTCCAGCGCCCGCCGGCCCTCGATCTTCAGGCCGAGCGGAACGAAGGCGGCGAGGGCGCCGGCGAGCTTGTGCCCGCCGCGCGAGACGTAGTCCGGATCGCTCTCGTCCGCCCGGACGACCACGGCGGCGCTGGTCTCCACCTGGGTGGCCGGTTTCGTCGCGGTCGCGCCGCCCACGGTCACCCGGCCCGCGGCGATCAGCTGGCTGGCGTGCTCGCGCGAACGGGCCAGCTTGCGGCGCACCAGCTCCGCGTCGAGTCGGCGTCGTGCCACTCCTGCCACCTGTGGTTCAGCTCCTGTTGTCGTGCGGCGTCGAGAAAGTCGAGGACGGTGCGGGCGGCCCGGGGTGCTGGTCGAGGGCGGCCAGCACGTCGCGCAGCCCACGGTGCACATCCTCGTACACCGGGAGGTGGCCGTCGGCGGGGAGGTGGTCGGCGTCGGCGAGGCGCCGCAGCCGGGCGTCGACCGCGGGCTGGCCGGTGGGGGTCACCCCCACCCCGAGCGGCTGCGGCCCGGCCGCCCCGGCGCCCGCCGCCTCCCCCGCTCCGCCGTCCTCGGGCTCCACGCGCTCCTCCGGCTCCCCGGGCCCGGCGGGTGCGGGTGCCTCCGGCTCCGGGCCGGACATCGGCTGTTCCATGCCCCCGACGCTACCTCGGCGAAGGGCACCACGGACGAACGAGCCGTCCCCGACCTGGCGTATCGTCGCTTCCGATGGCAACTCTCGACCAGTGCCGCGCCGCTCTCGACCGGCTGGCCCAGAACATGTCCTCGGCCGACGGCAGGGTCCGCGGGGCCACCGCGGTCCACCGTTCGCTCAGCTGCCGCATCACGGACCTCGATGTGACCTTCGTGGGGCGGCTGGCCGACGGCACCATCCAGGAGGTGAGCGCCGTCCCCGGCCCGCCCCCGCACAAGGCCGACATCCGTCTGACCATGACCGGCGACGATCTGGTCGCCCTGGTGGACGGGGAGCTGAACTTCGCCCGGGCCTGGAGCAGCGGCCGTGTCAAGCTGGAGGCCGGCCTGCGCGACCTGCTGCGCCTCAGGACGCTGCTGTAGTCGCCGCCTCGCCCGCCGCCTGCCCGGCCACGGCCCGGCCGCCGCGGTTGCGGTGCCGGCGGGCGGCGGGGACGACCAGCGGGGTGCCGGTCTCCGGGTCCTCGATGATCTGGCAGCCGAGCCCGAAGACCCGTTCCACCAGCTCCGCGGTGACGATGTCGCCCGGCGCGCCCTCGGCGACGACCGCCCCGTCCTTCATGGCGATGAGATGGGTCGCGTACCGGGCCGCGTGGTTGAGGTCGTGCAGCACCGCGACCAGGGTGCGCCCCTGTTCCTCGTGGAGCTCCGCGCACAGGTCCAGCACCTCGATCTGATGCTGGATGTCCAGATAGGTCGTCGGCTCGTCCAGCAGGAACAGCGGCGTCTGCTGGGCGAGCGCCATCGCGATCCACACCCGCTGGCGCTGCCCGCCGGACAGCTCGTCGACACAGCGGTCGGCCAGCCCGTCGACACCGGTGGCCGCCATCGACTCCCGGACGATCCGCTCGTCCTTCGCCGACCACTGCCGCAGCAGGCCCTGGTGCGGGTAGCGGCCGCGCGCGACCAGGTCCGACACGGTGATCCCGTCCGGGGCGATCGAGGACTGCGGCAGCAGCCCGAGGGTCCTGGCGACCTTCTTGGCCGGCTGCGCGGAGATCGCGGAGCCGTCCAGCAGCACCGAGCCCGCGGCCGGCTTCAGCATCCGCGACAGCGCGCGCAGCAGCGTGGACTTGCCGCAGGCGTTCGGGCCGACGATGACCGTGAAGGAGTGGTCGGGGACGGCGACCGAGAGATTCTCGGCGATGACCCGCTGGTCGTAGGCGAGGGTGACCTGCTCGGCCGTGAGACGGCTCACGTCAGCGCTCCTGGGGTTGTCGTATCGCTGTGGGGGTCGGGTGGTACGGGCGACGGTGCGGCCGCGGGCCGCCGCCGGCCGCCGCTCGCCGGGCCGCTCAAATCCGGCCCGCCCGGCGCTCCGTGGCCAGCAGCCACAGCAGATAGCCGCCGCCGAGGACGCCGGTGAGCACCCCCACCGGCAGCTGGTCCGCGCCGAAGAGCCGCTGCGAGGACCAGTCGGCGGCGACCAGCAGGGCGGCTCCCATCAGGGCGGACGGCAGGAGGTTGGGGCCGGGAGAGCCGGTCAGCCGGCGGGCGAGCTGGGGTGCGCTGAGCGCCACGAAGGAGATCGGCCCGGCCGCCGCGGTGGCGACGGAGACCAGGACGACCGCCGCGATCAGCACGACGACGCGGACCCGGCCGACCCGTACGCCCAGCGCGGCCGCCGCGTCATCGCCCATCTCCAGCATGCGCAGCGCCCGCCCGTGGCACAGCAGCAGCGGGACGAGGACGGCGCAGACGACGGCCGGCGGCCAGACCTGGCGCCAGTCACGGCCGTTGAGGGAACCGGTCATCCAGGTGGTGGCCCGGGTCGCCTCGACGATGTTCGCCTTGGTCAGGAGGTAGAGCACCATCGCGTAGAGCATCGCGCCGGCGCCGATGCCGACCAGCACGAAGCGGTAGCCGTGGATGCCGCGCTGCCAGGCGAGCAGGAAGATGCCGAGGCCGGTGACCAGGCCGCCGACAACCGCTCCGGCGGCGACCGCGAAACCGCCGCCCTGGAAGAAGACGATGACGGCCAGGGCGCCGACGGACGAGCCCTGGGCGAAGCCGAGGACATCCGGGCTGCCCAGCGGGTTGCGGGAGACGGTCTGGAAGACCGCCCCGGCGATCCCGAACGCGGCACCGACCAGCAGCCCCACCAGCACCCTCGGCAGTCGCAGGTCCTGCACGACGAACTGCTGGCCGGCGTCGCCGCCGCCGGTCAGGGTGGCGATCACCTCGGCCGGCGTCATCGGGTAGTCGCCGGAGCCGATCAGGGCGACGCCGGCGGCCAGCGCGAGGGCCAGCAGCAGCAGTCCGGTCCCCAGGGCGCGTGGTTCCAGGCGCAGCGAGAGCCCGCCCTTGGTGCGCACCGTTCTGGTCCGCCGGGCCGTCCCCGCTCGCCGACCGCGTCCGGCCCCCGGCGTCCGCCGCTGCTCGGTGTCTGTCGCGCTCACAGCTGGGCCATCCTCCGACGCCGTACGAGGTAGATGAAGACCGGCCCACCGGCGAGAGCCGTCACGATGCCGACCTGGAGCTCGCCGGGCCGGGCCACGACCCGGCCGAGCACATCCGCACCGACCAGCAGCACCGGCGAGAGCACCGCGGAGTACGGCAGGACCCAGCGCAGATCGGGCCCGGTCAGGGCCCGTACGGCATGCGGAACCATCAGGCCCACATAGACGATCGGGCCGCAGGCGGCGGTCGCCCCGCCGCACAGCAGGGTGACGGTGACCATCGCCAGCACCCGGGTGCGGGTCAGCCGGGTGCCCAGCGCCCGCGCCTGATCGTCGCCGAGCGCGAGGGCGTTCAGCGGCCGGGCGAGCAGCAGCGCGAGGACGGCGCCCACCGCCAGGAACGGCGCGATCCGGGTCACCGTCGGCATGGTGGCGGTGGCCAGCGAACCCACCGTCCAGAAGCGCATCTTGTCCAGCGCCGCGGTGTCCATGAGGTTGACCGCGTTGAGGTAGCCGACGAGGACGGCGGTCAGCGCGGTGCCGGCGAGGGCAAGCCGTACGGGCGTGGCGCTGCGGGTGCCGCCGAGGACGTACACCGCGACGGAGACCGCCGCGGCGCCGGCGAACGCGCACCACACATAGCCGGACAGCGAGGTGACGCCGAAGAAGCTGATGGCGGTGACGACCGCGGCCGAGGCACCGGCGTTGATACCGAGAACTCCGGGGTCCGCCAGGGGATTTCGGGTCAGCGCCTGCATGACCGTGCCGGCCAGGCCGAGGGCGGCGCCCACGAGCAGGCCGAGCAGGGTGCGGGGGAAGCGGACATCGCGGATGACCACATCGGTGTCGCTGCCGGTGTAGTGGAACACCCCGTGCCACACCTGGTCGAGGGGGATCTGTTTCGCGCCGACGGCGATGCCGAGGACGGTGACGACGGCCAGTAAGGCCACGGAGGCGAACAGCCCCGCACCACGCAGGACCTGTCGTCGCCGGGGTGACACCGGGGCCGGGGTGGCCGGTGCTTCGGGGGGACTGTCAACCAACACGCTAGTTAGGTTAGCCTACCCTGATATCGACCGTGCCCGGCCCCCACGAGAGAAGCGCAGACGCCATGAGTACCTCCCGAAGCACCCCCGTTTCCCGTCGCGGCATCCTGGCCGCGGGCGGCGCCGTCGGTTTCGGCGCCCTGCTGGCCGCCTGCGGCGGGGGCAAGGGCCCGGGAGGCACCAACGGCAGTGCCGGGAAGGGCTCCTGGGTCTTCACCGACGACCGCAAGGAGAAGGTCTCCCTGGCGCACACCCCCCAGCGCATCGTGGCCTTCACCGGCACCGCGGCCGCGCTGCACGACTTCGGGATCGACGAGCAGATCGTCGGCGTCTTCGGCCCCACCAAGCTGAAGAACGGCCGGCCCGACCCGCAGGCAGGCGACCTGGACATCGACAAGGTCACCATCCTGGGCAACGCCTACAACCAGTTCAACGTCGAGAAGTACGCGTCCCTGCGCCCCGATCTGCTGGTCACCAACATGTACGAGCCGGGCGCGCTGTGGTTCGTACCGGACGACAGCAAGGACAAGATCACCAAGCTGGCCAAGTCCGTGGCCCTCACCTCCTCCCGCACCCCGCTCGTCAAGATCATCGAGCGCTACGCCGAGCTGGCGGAGTCGCTCGGCGCGGACCTCAAGGCCAAGAAGGTCACCGACGCCAAGGCCCGCTTCGAGAAGGCCTCCGAGGCGCTGCGCAAGGCCGCCAAGGCCCACCCGGTCAAGGTGCTCGCCTGCTCCGGCAGCCCCGACCTCTTCTACGCCTCCAACCCCGGCATCAACGCCGACCTCATGTACTACAAGTCCCTCGGCGTCGACCTGATCGTCCCCGACCACCTGGACAAGGGCGGCTACTTCGAGAGCCTGAGCTGGGAGAACGCCGACAAGTACCAGGCGGACGTGCTGCTGCTGGACAACCGGACCGCCACGCTCCAGCCCAAGGACCTGGCCGCCAAGCCCTCCTGGGCCAAGCTGCCCGCCGTCAAGGCGCACCAGATCACCCCCTGGTCGAGCGAGCCCCGCTTCTCCTACGCGGGCGCCGCCCCGCTCATCGAGTCGCTCGCCAAGGCGGTCGGCAACGCCAGGAAGGTCAACTGACGCCCGGCCGCGCCTCGGCCGGCGCGCTCCGCCGCAACCGCACCGCACAACCGCCGCCGCACCCCGGCCCCGTTCACCGCCGTCGCACCACCGCAGCCCGCCCCGGGAGGTTCCCCACATGACCACGACAGCCGCCCCCGCCACCGCACCGTTCCGCTTCTTCGAGGTCCAGGTCCTGCGCACCCGGCGGCTGGGCCCGTCCATGGTGCGGGTCACCTTCGGCGGCGAGCGGCTGGCCGAGCTGGCGTCCGGCGGTCGCGACCAGCGTTTCAAGCTCTTCCTCCCGCAGCCCCATCAGGACCGGCCGGCCCTCGACGACACCGGCGACGGCTGGTACGCCGCCTGGCGGGCGCAGGATCCGGCCGAGCGGGCGGTGATGCGCTCGTACACGATCCGCGCCCAGCGCCCTGACCCGGCGGAGTTCGATGTGGACTTCGCCCTGCACGGCGCGGAGCCGGGCACCTCCCCCGAGCTCTCCACTCCGTTCGAGCAGGGAGGTGCTCCCCTCACGGCGGGCGGCCCGGCCTCCCGCTGGGCCGCCCGCGCCCGGCCCGGCGACCGGCTGACCGTGCTCGCCCCGGCCGTCGAGGACAACGGCGGGGTCGACTTCCGCCCGCCGGCCGGCACCGACTGGATCCTGCTCACCGGCGACACGACGGCGCTGCCCGCGATCGCCGGCATCCTGTCCTGGCTCTCCCCCGGCACCCGCGCCAAGGTCTGGATCGAGATCGCGCACGAGGACGACCGGCAGCAGCTGCCGTCCTTCGCCGACGCCGAGATCACCTGGCTGGTCCGCGACGGGGCCACCGCCGCAGGCGGCGACTCGGTGCTCGACGCACTGCGCGCCGCCGAACTGCCCGCGGGCACCCCGTACGCCTGGGTCGCCGGCGAGGCCGGGACGGTCCAGGCGGTGCGCCGCCACCTCGTCCGCGAGCGCGGCATCGACCGCAGGGCCGTCACGTTCACCGGCTACTGGCGGCGCGGCGCCACCGAGGAGGACCTGCTCGCGGAGCTGACGGCCGCGGCGGCGACATCCCGGGACGAGTGAGTCACCGCGGCGGCGGGGGCGCACCGGGCCAGGGGCGCACCGCCGGAGCCCCGGCCCTCAGATCCCGATCCGGGCCAGCGCCTTGTCCGCGTCCGCCGCGCAACTGCCGTCGCCCGCGGCCGTCCAGGCCGCCGCGCACAGCGCCCGCAGCCCGTCCAGCGGCGTCCCCTCGCCGGTCACCGCGAGGGTGTCGCCGGACGCCTCGGCCCGCCAGCCGCCGCACCGGAATCCGTCCCCGTCCGCGGTCACCTCGGGCTGCGGTGCCAGCAGTCCGCGCAGGTCCGCTTCCACATAGGCGGGACGGTGCCGCGGCGGGGCGGCCAGCAACTCGGCGGGGGTGGTGACGCCGGTGAGCACCAGCAGCGAGTCGACACCGCCGTTGCAGGCACCCTCGATGTCCGTGTCGAGGCGGTCGCCGATCACCAGCGGTCGCCGCGCGCCGGTCCGCAGCACCGTCTCCCGGTGCATCGGCGGCTGCGGCTTGCCCGCCACCTGCGGCGATCCGCCCGCGGCGATCCGCACCACCTCGATCAACGCACCGTTGCCCGGGGCGATCCCGCGCTCCTTGGGGATGGTGAGATCGGTGTTGGACGCGAACCACGGCACCCCGCGCTGCACCGCGTACGCGGCCTCCGCCAGCCGCGCCCAGTCCAGCGTGGGGTCGTAGCCCTGCACCACCGCCGCCGGATCGTCCTCCGCGGAGAAGACGGGCTCCAGCCCGCGCTCGCGCAGGGCCACCAGCAGCCCCTCGCCGCCGATCGCCAGCACCCGCGCGCCCGGCGGCACCTGCTCGGAGATCAGCCGGGCCACCGCCTGCGCCGAGGTGATCACGTCCTCGGCGCCGGTCGGCAGCCCGAAACCGGACAACTGGTCGGCCACCGCCTGCGGTGTCCGGGCCGCGTTATTGGTCACATAGGCGAGGTGCATCCCCCCGTCCCGTGCGGTGGTCAGCGACGGGACCGCATGCGCGATGGCCTGTCCGCCGGCGTAGACGACCCCGTCCAGATCCAGCAGCGCGGTGTCATATGCCTCGCTCAACGCATGCCGGGACCCGTCGGGCCGCCTGCGAACCTGCTCGTTCATGCCGTCTCGCTCCTCGCTCCCGTGCGCCCACCGAGGGACCCGCCGCCACCGGGGACGACTCGCCGCCCGGCACCGGTGCGTGCCCCTCCGCTTCGCGCCTACCGGTATTTCCAGCCACATACGGGCTGTCCCCCGATCTTCCCTCATCGGTGTGGCGGCATAGCATTCTTCAATGACCAGTAGCGACGGCCTCCGCCTCCTCCCGTTCCGCGGACTGCGTTACGCCCGGGAACGGGTCAGCAGCCTGACCGCCGTGACCTCCCCGCCGTACGACGTGGTGGTCCGGCCGGACGGCGTGCGCCATCTGGAGACCGCCGATCCGTACAACATCGTCCGGCTGATCCTCCCGCACGCCGCGGACCCGACCACCCGCCACCGCCAGGCCGCCGACACCCTGCGCCGCTGGCGCGCCGAGGGCGTGCTGACGCAGGACACCGAGCCCGCGCTGTACGTCTACGAGCAGCGCGCCGGTGAGGTGCTGCAGCGCGGACTGATCGGGGCGCTGCGGCTGGACGGCCCGGTGCTGCCGCACGAGGGTGTCATCCCGGAGGTGGTCGAGGACCGGGCCGCCCTGATGCGTGCGGCGGCCGCCAACTTCGAACCGCTGCTGCTGTCCTACCGCGGCCAGGGCACCGCGACCGGCGCCGCCGCGGTCATCGAGCGGGTGGTGGAGGAGGAGCCGCTGCTCGCGACCGTCACGGAGGACGGCTTCGCGCACCGCCTGTGGGCGGTCACCGCCCCCGCCGACCTCGCCGCCATCGACGACGACCTCAGCGGCCGGCAGGCCCTGATCGCCGACGGCCACCACCGCTGGGCGACCTACCAGCGGCTGTACGAGCAGCGGCCCGGCGCCGACGCAGCCTCGCCCTGGGCGTCCGGCCTGGTGCTGCTGGTCGACACCGCCCGCTATCCGCTCCAGGTCCGGGCGATCCACCGGGTGCTGCCGCATCTGCCGCCGGCCAAGGCGCTGGCGGATCTGGCCGGTGCCTTCCGCGCCCGTACGCTCCCGGGCGAGCTGTCCGCCGCCCTTCAGGCCCTGGAGGAGACGCCCGGTACCGCCTTCGTCCTGGCCGGCGGGCCGGACTCCTTCCACCTCCTGGACCGCCCCGACCCCGGCCTGCTGGACCGGACGATCCGCCGGGACCGGCCCGAGGCCTGGCGGCAGTTGGACGCCACGGTGCTGCACTCCGTCCTGCTGGACGAGGTCTGGCACATCCCTGACCATCCGTCGGACATCGGCTATCTGCACCACACCGGGGCCGCGGTCGAGCAGGCCGCCCGGCACGGCGGCACCGCGGTCCTGATGCGCGCTACCTCCGAGGAGACGGTCCGTCAGCTCGCGGAGCAGGGCGTGACGATGCCACGGAAGTCCACCTCCTTCGGCCCCAAGCCCGCCACGGGCCTGGTCCTGCGCACGCTGGACGACACCGGCAACTGACCTCCCGCACCGCCCGCACCGCGGCACCACACACCCTCCCTTCGAAGTAGTTAGGTTAGGCTTACCTAACTACGTCGCCGGGCGGGTCTCCCTGCCCCTGCGCACACCCCACCCTGCGCGGGACGTGGTCAACTCCGCACCAGGGAGGACATCGTCATGAGTCTCCTCGCGCACTCCACCGAGGACCCGTCCGACAGCCGGACCCATCTGCTCCACAACGGCACGGCGCACCACTACCACCGCGCGGTCACCGAGACCGTCGCCCGGATCAGCGCCAAAATCGCCGGCACCACCCGCCCGTTCACCGGCATCACCGTCGACGGCCTCACCCCCACCGTCTCCGGCGTCGACCTGGACACGCCGCTGTACGACGCGACCGCGGCGCTGGACGAGCTGGAGGACGTCTACCTCCGCGACGCCGTCTACTTCCACCACCCGCGTTACCTCGCCCACCTCAACTGCCCCGTGGTGATCCCCGCCCTGGTCGGCGAGGCCGTGCTCGCCGCCGTCAACTCCTCCCTGGACACCTGGGACCAGAGCGCCGGCGGCACCCTCATCGAGCGCCGGCTGATCGACTGGACGGCCGACCGGATCGGCCTCGGCGCGCACGCCGACGGCATCTTCACCAGCGGCGGCAGCCAGTCCAACCTCCAGGCCATGCTGCTCGCCCGGGACGAGGCCTGCCGCCGCGCGCTCGCCGGCGGCGAGGTACCCGACGGCGCCGGGCCCTCCGACGTCCTGCCGCGGCTGCGCATCCTCACCTCCGCCTGCAGCCACTTCAGCATCCGCAAGGCGGCCACCCTGCTCGGCCTGGGCGCGGAGGCCGTCATCGCCGTCCCCTGCGACGAACAGAAGCGGATGCGCACCACCGACCTGGCCGCGGAACTGGCGCGCTGCGACCGCGAGGGCCTGATACCCATGGCCGTCGTCGCGACGGCCGGCACCACCGACTTCGGCTCGATCGACCCGCTCCCCGAGATCGCCGGCCTGTGCGCCGGGTACGGCACCTGGATGCACGTCGACGCCGCGTACGGCTGCGGCCTGCTGGTCTCCCGCCGCCGCGCCCTGCTGACCGGCATCGAACGCGCCGACTCGGTGACCGTCGACTACCACAAGTCCTTCTTCCAGCCGGTCAGTTCGAGCGCCGTCCTGGTCCGCGACCGCACCACCCTGCGGCACGTCACCTACCACGCGGACTACCTCAACCCGCGCCGGACGGTGGAGCAGCGCATCCCCAACCAGGTCGACAAGTCGCTCCAGACCACCCGCCGCTTCGACGCCCTCAAGCTCTGGCTCACCCTGCGCATCATGGGCGCCGAGGCCATCGGCGCACTCTTCGACGAGGTCATCGACCGCGCCGCCGACGCCTGGAAGCTGCTGCACGACGACCCCCGCTTCGAGGTCGTCGTCGAGCCCCGGCTGAGCACCCTGGTCTTCCGCTACGTGCCCAGCACCGACCAGGACCCCGACCTCAGCGACCGGGTCAATCTGCACGCCCGGGAAGCCCTGTTCGCCTCCGGCGACGCGATCGTCGCGGGCACCACCGTCGACGGCCGCCACTACCTCAAGTTCACCCTGCTCAACCCGGAGACCACGCTGGCGGACATCGCCACCGTGCTCGATCTGATCGCCGAGCACGCCGGCACCTTCCTCGCCGCCCGGCCCCGGCCGACGCTCAGCGCGCGCTGACTGCCCCTCCCCTAGGGCCTGTTCCGAACGACAGACCCTCGCCGACCCCCCATCGGAGCCCCCGTGTCCGCCCCTTACGACTTCATCGCCATCGGCCTCGGCCCGTTCAATCTGGGTCTGGCCTGTCTGACCGAGCCGATCGACGGGCTCGACGGCCTGTTCCTGGACGACAAGCCGTCCTTCGACTGGCACCCCGGCATGATGCTGGACAGCAGCCACCTCCAGGTGCCGTTCCTGGCCGACCTGGTCACCCTCGCCGACCCCACCTCCCCCTTCTCGTTCCTCCACTACCTCAAGGAATCGGGGCGGCTCTACTCCTTCTACATCCGCGAGAGCTTCTATCCGCTGCGCGCCGAGTTCAACGACTACTGCCGCTGGGCGGCCGGCAAGCTCGACACCGTCCGCTTCTCGCACCGGGTCACCACCGTCGAGTACGACCCGGCCGCGGAGCTGTACGTCGTCCACGCCACGCACCTGCCCACCGGCGAGGTCACCTCCCACCGCGCCCGCAAGCTCGTCCTGGGCACCGGCACCCCGCCACACCTCCCCGAGGCCTGCCGGGGCCTGGGCGGCGATCTGCTGCACAACGCCGACTACCTCGACGCCAAGGCGTCCCTCCGGGCCAAGGACAGCATCACCCTGATCGGCAGCGGCCAGAGCGCCGCCGAGATCTACCACGACCTCCTCCAGGACATCGACGCCCACGGCTACCACCTGACCTGGGCGACCCGCTCCCCGCGCTTCTTCCCCCTCGAATACACCAAGCTCACCCTGGAGATGACCTCACCGGAGTACGTGGACTACTTCCACGCCCTCCCCGCGGCCACCCGCGACCGCCTCAACGCCACCCAGAAACACCTCTACAAGGGCATCGACTCCGCCCTGATCAACGACATCTTCGACCTGCTCTACCAGAAGAACCTCAGCGGCCCCGTCCCCACCCGGCTGCTCACCAACACCGCCCTGCACCGGGCCCGCTACGACCGGACCTCCGGCACGTACACCCTCGGCCTGCGCCAGGAGGAACAGGGCACGGATTTCACCCTCGACACCCAGGGCCTGATCCTCGCCACCGGCTACCGCTACCGCGTCCCGGACTTCCTCGCCCCGGTCCACGACCGCCTCGTCTGGGACGACGCCGGCCGCTACGACGTGGCCCGCAACTACAGCATCGACACCACCGGCCACGGCATCTTCGTGCAGAACGCCGAACTGCACACGCACGGCTTCGTCACCCCCGACCTCGGCATGGCCGCCTACCGCAACTCGTGTCTGGTGCGCGAGCTGCTCGGCCGCGAGTACTACCCGGTCGAAAAGGCCATCGCCTTCCAGGAGTTCGCCGCTCCGGCCAGCCCGCACCACCCCCTGGAGATCCCCGCATGAACGAGCACCGCACGCGCATCCGCGGGCAGCGCGCGCCGCACGCCGCCGAGGCCGGGCCCGGCGAGCGGCCGGCCGCCGCCCCGCTCTTCACCCGCACCGACGCCACGCTCGGGGAGTTCGCCCTGCGCTGGGTCGATCCGGCCGCCGACGCCCGGCTGCTGCACCGCTGGGTCACCCACCCCAAGGCCGTCTTCTGGCTGATGCAGGACTGCGACCTCGCCGCCGTCGAGAAGGAGAGCGCGCGGATCGCCGCCGACCCCTTCCACGACGCCTTCCTCGGCCTGCACAACGGCACCCCGGCCTTCCTCATGGAGCGCTACGACCCGGCCCACCGGGAGCTGGTCGGTATCCACACCGCCGAGCCCGGCGATGTCGGCATGCACTTCCTCACCGCTCCCACCACCACCCCCGTGCACGGCTTCACCCTCGCCGTGCTCACCACCGTCATGGAGATGCTCTTCGCCGACCCGGCCACCCGCCGCGTCGTCGTCGAACCCGACGCCCGCAACACCGCCGTCCACGCCCTCAACGAGGCCGTCGGCTTCGAGGTCCTGCGCACCGTCTCGCTCCCCGCCAAAGACGCCTGCCTCAGCACCTGCACCCGCGAGAAGTTCCTGGCCGCCCGAGGAGACCACCGATGACCGCCGCCGGCCCGCCCAGCGCCCAGGAAGCCGTCGCCCACCTCACCCCCACCCTGTGGGCACGGGCCAACCGCCTGCTGCTCCGCAAGGCCCTCGCCGAGTTCGCCCATGAACGGCTGCTCACCCCCAAGCGCCTGCCCCCGGACGGCCACTACTGTCTGCACAGCGACGACGGCTCGACCGAGTACCGCTTCGCCGCCCGCAGACAGGCCCTGGACCACTGGCAGATCGACGCCGACAGCATCACCCGTCACCGTTCCCACACCGAACTCCCCCTGGACGCCCTGGAGTTCATCCTGGAACTGCGCGACTCCCTGGGCCTCGGCGCGGAGGCCCTCCCCGTCTACCTGGAGGAGATCAGCTCCACCCTCTCCGGCACCGCCTACAAACTCGCCACCCAGCAGCCCACCGCCGCCGCACTCGCCCACGCCGGCTTCCAGACCATCGAGTCCGGGATGACCGAGGGCCACCCGTGCTTCGTCGCCAACAACGGCCGCCTCGGCTTCGGCATCCACGAGTACCACGCCTACGCCCCGGAAAGCGCCCGCCCCCTCCAGCTGATCTGGCTCGCCGCCCGCCACGACCGCGCCACCTTCACCGCCGGCGCCGGCCTCGACTACGACACCCTCATACGCGGCGAGCTCCCCCGGCACACCCGCGACCGCTTCACCGCCACCCTCACCGGCCTGGGTCTCGACCCGGACGACTACTACCTCTTCCCCACCCACCCCTGGCAGTGGTGGAACAAGCTCTCGGTCACCTTCGCCGCCGAGGTCGCCCAGCAGCACCTGGTGTGCCTGGGCCCCGGCGACGACAGCTACCTTGCCCAGCAGTCCCTGCGCACCTTCTTCAACACCACCAACCCCGCCGCCCACTACGTCAAAACGGCCCTCTCGGTGCTCAACATGGGCTTCATGCGCGGCCTGTCCGCCGCCTACATGGAAGCCACCCCGGCCATCAACGACTGGCTCGCCCGCCTGATCGACGCCGACGACACCTTCCGGGCCGCCGGCTTCTCGATCCTCCGCGAGCGCGCCGCCCTCGGCTACCACCACCCCCAGTACGAGGCCGCCACCGACAAGGGCTCCCCGTACCGCAAAATGCTCGCCGCCCTCTGGCGCGAGAGCCCCGTCGCCGGCCTCGAACCGGGCCGCCGGCTCGCCACCATGGCCTCCCTCCTCCACACCGACGACCAGGACGATTCCTTCGCCGCGGCCCTCATCGAGGAATCCGGCCTGGCCCCCGCCGACTGGCTGCGCCGCTACCTCGACGCGTATCTGACCCCGGTCCTGCACGCCTTCTACGCCTACGACCTGGTCTTCATGCCGCACGGCGAGAACGCCATCCTGGTCATCGAGGACGGTGCGGTGGCCCGGGTGATCTTCAAGGACATCGCCGAGGAGATCGCCGTCATGGCCCCCCAAGGCCTTAAGGGCCAGGGTGGTGCCCCCGTCACCGCGACCCTGCCCCCGGCCGTCGAACGCATCCGCGCCGACGTCCCCGAGGACAAGAAGCTCCTCTCGGTCTTCACCGACGTCTTCGACTGCTTCTTCCGCTTCCTCAGCGGCATCCTCGACGACCGCGGCGTCCTCGACGAGGACACCTTCTGGCGCACCGTCGCCGAGTGCGTCCTCGACTACCAGGCGTCCGCGCCGCACCTCGCCGACAAGTTCGCCCAATACGACATGTTCGCCGAGGAGTTCGCCCTCTCCTGCCTCAACCGCCTCCAGCTGCGCAACAACCAGGAGATGGTCGACCTCCAGGACCCCGCGGGCGCCCTCCAACTCATGGGCACCCTCCGCAACCCCCTCGCCCCCTACGCACCG